>CALABZ010000112.1 GCA_937888615.1 uncultured Lentisphaeria bacterium
CCGTGCCGCGCTGATCTGATCAGCCCCGTCCTTCAAGTCTTTGGCGGCCTCATAAGCGGGGGCGCGGCGTTCCGACAGGATGGCATTTTCCTTCACATAAATATTGCAGGCCTCCCGGTCGCCGCAAGTCAGTTCGACGAAGTTGCGGACCTTGCGTTTCAGGCAGACGTCGGTAACGATGCCGCGTCCGGTTTCGGGGTCCAGCCGCGGCAGGTTGCCGGCATCGGGATCGCCGTTCGGATTGCCGTTTTTCACGTCGAACAACAGGACGAATTCATAGCGGTTGTTGATGGGTTCACTCATTTTTTACTCTCCTTTATCTTCTTTGTTGTCGTTTTTGCGATACAAGTCGTTTTTCTGCTGATAATAACCGATAGCGAACAAGCCCTGTTCCTGAAGGTTCAGGCGCGACGGAAACGCCGGTAATTTCTCCATGATTTCGCGGATAATATTCTCAGCGACAAAGCCGTAGCGGGCTTTGGCCATATGATGCTGGGCCATGCTCAACAGCCGCGGAAAGACGGTCGCGGGGGTGGCGGAAGCGGCCCCCCAGAAACGATCTTTGACCGTCGCATTTACTTTGCCGAGGGCATCGAACTGCACTTTTTCCAGCACGGCGAAAAGCCGTCCCATCAGATAACCGGCATCGGTTCTGTTTTCATCCAGAGACATAGGAACCTCCATATTGTAATTTCTGGTTAAAACTGCTTTGAAAATTGCGGCGCGGAGATAGGAGATCCGCCGGTCCGCCCGGATTCGATTGAGTACGCCATAATAAAGCGGCATCGGATAAGGAGTTCCCTCCATTATCGCCCGCATTAACGTGCCGTTGAGAACCGGCGAGATGTTTTTGGGCTCACGGGCAGTTTCCCGCAACAGTTCCCATATGCCGGGGTTGAGCGGATCGCGTTCGAACGAGCGTTCCATTTCCAGATCCTTAAAATGCTTCCCGATGCGCCGCATTAACTGTTCGACCGGATCAACATGCCAAAAACGAATCGCCATTCGACCTTTACAGATTGAAAATCCAAGAATATAAAACTTGAGGTCAATATCGGGTTCTATTTGACTGGGGAGCTTGCCTTTGCGAAGTGACTCCAGAAAATTATTAAGGATATCCCTATCGTGTCCAGTTAGAGCCGGGTCGTTCGGGTTAAGTATTTGATGAAAAAAATCTTCAGCGACAGATTTTCTTTCGCTCCAAAACACGTATATGGTATCGCCTATCGTTATATTATGTTGAACTGTATCAAAGAGATATTTCAAGGCTGTCGAACTTTTAAATTCCTCATCCACGTGGATGGAGGCATTTTCTCCCCGTTTTTTTCCATATGATTCAAAAGCCGATTTATTAAAAGAGATCAGAGAAACCCCGGAGCCAAATTTAAACTGGGCATATTGAGGTTGAATATCTCCTACTTCATCACTTAAAAACGACCGTCCCTGGGGATATTCTTCTTTTGCGATATGATCTTTCCATAATTGGATTGCGGCAGGGCGTTCATGGACAAATTGATGTTCACCTTTTAATCTAAACGCTATCCATTTGGCCTTATCCCCCGACATTTCTTTCCATAACGGTAATTCAGGTGTTTTCGAAAAATCCCAGTTTTCCAAAAAGCGAATAACCGCTTGAATTCCAACATCATCGGTATTCGTTGAAACCTCTTTAATCAAGTTCGTGAAAGAAATTTTATACTCTTCAGTAACGGAATTGTCAGCCATACCAAAAATATAATTGACTTTATCCACGAGAAAATTGGGTGTCGTAGCGGCTCCACTAGACCGAACATTCACTGTATTCGAATAAGGAACTATGGATGTTTTGTACTTAAAATTATTCTTAGGCAGTGGAATCCTCAAGTCAACAGGAGCTCCAATAAGATTACCGTTTTCATCAATCTCTATATAAAACCCAATATTCTCGGCACTAAAACCAAAACAGGGAACTTCTTCATTCTCCGCGAGGCGGTCGTAGAGCGAAACCAGAGATTGAATAATCATGACACCACCTCCGAACGACGGCAGTCAATGACCCCGTCGATCATTTTCGCCCGGAAAAAATACGGCTGTTTGTCGTTGGCGAAATCAATGTCGTACAACATGAATCCGAGGTCTTTCTCCCCTTTGTGCACCGACTCCGGCACGGTTTCGCACCATTCGAAGTACACCGGAAACTCACGGCAACCGAAATAGGGCCGATGAAAACACTGCCCCCCTTTGACCCGCCGTTCGAACATCGCCAGATGTTTGCCCGGATTGTCGTCGGCCGTCTGCCCGGTGAACGAAAATTCGGCCTCGATCACGTACTCCACGTCCCGAAGCACCATCGAAGCACGCTGCTGCCGGTCTTCCTCAATGTATGCGCTGAGTTCTCCGCCCTGATTCATGGCCCGCGATATCGCCGCAGGCGGAATTTTCCCGCCCAACTCATTGCGGCGGATATTTTCGAACCGAATCGGCTTGATCACGTGAATCCGGTTAATCTCCCATGTGATCGCCGGTTTCCAGTAGATCGCCTCGAGAATACCCCGCGCCGCCGAGGGCGTCATGACATCGTAGCTGACGCGCTCGACCTTCATTTCCGGACGGGAGAACAGCGCGTAATCCCCCCATACCCTGATTGCAATTCCATAAGACATCGTCACCTCCTGTCGTTTTATATATAAAATTTTTCAGCAGATAAAATTATCGTCGGAAACCTCTACTATGACTCCGGTGGCTTCCGAGTAAAGTTTCGGGTTATCCAGCACATACACGCCCGGATAAGGCTCGTCCAGCCATCCTTTCAAGTTCTGGAACTGGTTTTCATAAAGCTGTACGGTATATTGCTGCAGCTTGCGCAGTACAAACCCGACATTGCCTTTCTCCGCCGCCAACTGCGCCGCCAACGCCCGGGCCTCCGGTTCCAGCGCCACCACAATCGGACGGGCAGCATCCTTGATCATCCTGAATTCCGCAATCTTCTGAAATTGGATGTCCGCCCCAAATGCGTTACGGCAAGTTTCCAGAATACCATCGTCATCCATATGCCCCTGACGCACCCAATAATAATCGCGAAAATACTCACGGACGCATTCCGGTTCCAGCAGTGCTCCGCTGAAACGCTCCAGCAGGGGTTCGGCACACTCGGCGGTAAGCCTGAAATACCCCGGCGGCGTCCCCTCCTCCGGCTTGAAAATATAAACGTCTCCGATCACCCGGCGGCCCTCGCGGTTGCAGCGTCCCGCCGCCTGTGCGATACTGTCGATCCCCGCCAGGGCTCGAAACACCACCGGGAAATCCACATCCACCCCTGCCTCAATGAGTTGGGTGCTCACGACCAGGCACGGTTCGCCTTTTTCCAGCTTCTCGCGAATCGTTTTCAGCGTCCGACGGCGGTGAATGGGGTACATCAAAGCGCTGAGGTGATAGACGTCCCGCCCTCGTTCCTTCAGGGCGTTGTACAAATCAAACGCCTGTCGCCGGGTACTCACAATCGCCAGCGACTGATCGTGCGTCGCCATCCGTTCCGCGATCTCGGGAATTCCGCATACGCCGAGGTCATGCAGCCGCGTCCGCCGAAGCCCCCGAAATAAAGCCGGAACATCCCGGATGATCTCGCGGACATTTTCCAGTCCGTCTTCGAACGCTTCCCGCACCTCCACCGCCGGCTGGGTCGCCGTGCACAGCACCGAAGTCACGCCGTAATTGGCGGACAATTCGCGGATCGCCTCCAGACAGGGCATCAGTTTCTCCACCGGGATCGCCTGCACTTCATCGAAAATCACTACACTGTCGGTAATATTGTGAAGTTTGCGGCATCTTGAAGTTCCCGCCGCATAAAGGGATTCGAAAAACTGAACGGTCGTAGTCACAACCACCGGCATGTCCCAATTTTCAGCGGACAGTTTGCGGCTCCGGTCCGCCTGGTCAAAGTCGTAATTGCTGTGGTGCTGGAGCACGGCCTCCTCGCCCAGCATCCGTTCAAACACATCGGCATTCTGCTCGATGATACTGGTAAACGGAATTACATAAATGATCCGCCGCTTGTTGAATTTCTGTGCATGACGGAGCGCAAAAGCAAGGGATGCCAGCGTTTTCCCGCCGCCGGTGGGGACCGTCAGACTGAAAATTCCCGGCTCCGTTTCCGCCGCGGCCAGACAGTCCTCCAACACACCGGCGCGTATCGTATTGACCGCCGACGCGGGGGCATTCCTGCATAATTCGCCGAATTTCCGGTCGAACCGTTTCTGCAATTCGGCGAGGGAGGGATAACGCCGGCGCACCGCGCTTTTTTCCGGTTCCATAAAGGCTTCCGTATCCAGAAAATCCGCGTCCACCAGGCACGAGAACAACATCCGTCCCAGCATTTGGACCTGAAAACCCGCCAAACTCTGTTTCAGCCGTTTCAATTTCGGAATCTTCGGATGATTAAGTTCAGGAACTTCGACTTCCAGCTTCTCCAATTCTTTCTTTAATTTTTCCTTCAAGCCGTGACCGCTGTCCTGCGTCCAATCCGGCAATCCGCCGTGATGTCCGGAAATACAATAGGCGAGCAGTTTGCCGGGTATGGCAAGGCGTTCGGAACAAATTCGGGCCCCGGGCGTGGAATGGTCGCCGCCACTGCCCTGAAAATCCGCTTTGAATTCATCCTCGATTCCGTTGGCGTGCCGTATATAGGCCTGAAACCGCCTGCTGCCCTTGCCGATATCGTGCAGTATTCCGGCGATAAAAGCAAGCTCCTGTCCGTCAAAGGATTTTGCAAATCCAGCCGCCAGGCGTGCCACGTTGTTCAAATGGTCGTTAAGCGATTGCCATTGCTCGACCGGTTCGTCTTCCCTGCTGTGAGCATAATAATCCATACCCCATGTCTCCCGATTCCCGAATGCCGTATCCATGATTAAAACCCAAGGAGGATTCGGGAAAATTCTACAATCCGAAATAACCATACCAGTCTTTCATTGTTTTGCAAGAGAACATCAAGAAAATCCGGCATTTTTCCCCAGTCGCATACTTTCGTGTATTTCTCGCAATCCGTCCTTGAAAGATCGGGGCAGGACCGGTATATTACCAGTAACACGGGGTGCTTCGGCCATTCGGGCCGGTGCTGAGATCATACCCATCGAACCTGATCCGGGTAATTCCGGCGTAGGAAGCCGCCATTCGTTTTTGCGTTGCGCTGTTTCCTGTCGTAAAAAAAAGAAGGGAAGCAGAAATGTCTGCGGAAAACATCATTTCGTCCGTCATCGTCCGTCAATTCAGCAACAAACTCATCGAACACCTGCAGTTGGACGCCGCCCTCGTCGGCGGAGGCCCCTCCTGTCTGGTCGCCGCGCATTACCTCGCCCGGCAAGGCGTAAAAGTCGCGGTATTCGAGCGTAAGTTGGCGCCCGGCGGCGGCACCTGGGGCGGCGGCATGCTGTTCAACGAAGTGCTGGTGCAGGAAGATGCGCTGGCGATTCTCGACGATTTTTCAATCCATTACAACAAAGTGGAAGACGCCGAGGGCTACTACACCCTTGACTCGGTCGAAATGGCCAGCGGGCTGATCTTCGGAGCCTTACAGGCCGGAGCGAAAATCTTCAACACCGTCAGCGTCGAAGACCTGGTATTCAAGGACGGCAAAGTCAACGGACTGGTCATCAACTGGACCCCCGTCGAACGGCTCGGCATGCATGTCGATCCCCTTACCGTCATTTCCAAATGCGTGCTGGACGGCACCGGCCATCCCAGCGAAATCATGAAGCTCGCCGTCGACAAGGCCCATGTCAAACTATCCACGCCCACCGGCACCATCATGGGCGAAAAACCGATGTGGGTGGACAGCGGCGAAGCCTCCACCGTCGCCAATACCGGCGAATATTATCCGGGGCTCTTCGCCTGCGGTATGAGCGCCAACAACGTCATGGGCGGCTACCGGATGGGCCCCATTTTCGGCGGCATGTTGAAATCCGGCCGCAAAGTCGCCGAACAGATTCTCGAATTTCTACAGAAATAACCGAATCGCCAAGGCGCGATCAGCCTTTCATCCGGGAACGGCGGTAGCCGAGCGCAAACTCGACGCCGTCATAACCCGGTTCATCATGGCGCAAATCGGTCAGAAACACTTTCTGTCCGTTGTTCAGCCAGGAAATCCGGGCGGCCATGGCGGCGAGTTCCGGTTCGAGAATATTCGACATCGGCAACGGCGGCGTATCGGTCTTGCCGCTCAGGTAGGGAAGCACCGCTTCCAGCAGACTGCGGTAGATGCGGGTGTTGTCCACACCGACCTGATAAACATTTTTGGCGGTGACGGCGGTCACGTTAAAGGGCAGCCAGGCGCTGGCGCCGATGGTCAGGATGGCGCTTCGCCCGTCTTTCCACTTCAACAGAATTTGTTTTTGCGCGGAAGCGTCGAAATACTGCGCGTACAGAATGCCCGGCCCCATCAACTGCGACAACAGCGAATAAGCATGAATACCGTAGTTGAAATCATCCACGCCGATGGCGGCGTAGGCGGTGTGAATCTCGCCGCGCTGTTCGACCGGCAATGCCAGAAGCTCCGCCACTTCGCGGGTGAAACGAAGCGAAGAACCGCCGGTGATGCGCTTGCCTTGTTTCAGCCAATCGAGAAAAATCCCGGCGTCACGAAGGTTGCCCGCGATCGGTTTGTCTATGAATACCGACTTGCCGGCTTCGACGAACGGACGGGCCTGTTCCAAGTGGCGGTCCCAGTTGGTGGTATGGACGATAACCCCGTCCACCAGCGGCAGCATGGCATCAAGGGTGTCGACCGCGTTCGGGATATTGAATTCGCGGGCAAATTCGCGGGCAAATCCCTCCGGGCGGGTTTCGCCGGAGTCCCAGGCGGCGGTCACTTCCACGTCGACCAACCCCTCGGCGGTCAGATCGCGGATCACCGGCACCCAGCATTCAGGATGCGAGGTGCACAGTCCGACAAGTCCGATTCTGAAAGTCATAGTTCAAAGCTCCCTGTTTGTGTCAATGAGACATTTCGAGTACGATCCCCATCGCCTTGTCCGGGGTGTGGATCAGCAGGTCGGCGGCCTTGCCGACTTCGGCCAACGGCAGTTTGTGGGTGGTCATGGGATCGACCAGCAGCCGTTTTTCGGAGATCAGGCGGATGATTTCGCGCAGGTTGCGGTTGGTGTGGAACTGGATGAACGCGTTCGGAAAATCCTGCCCGTACTCCCAGACTTTGTCGTAATAACCGGGTCCGGTTCGGGCGGAAGAGAGAATATCGAGGTTACCGCAGCCCGCACCGCCAGTGATATTGATTTTGCAGCCGCCGACAAGGGTAATGCGTCCCATTTCGTGGGTGTCAGACGAAACCTTCATGCAGTCCTTGACCTGTTCGAACGCGGCGGTGGCTTCGCCGCCGAAGGCGATGACGGCGAAATCCATGCCGTAGGGAGCGGCGAATTCGGCCGCGACCTTGACCGGGTCGTTTTCTTTGAAATTCACAGTGTCCGTGATCTTGCAGCGGGCGGCGATTTCAAGGCGGGACGCCATGGCTTCCCAGGCCAGAACCCGCGCACCGCTCAGCCGTGCCAACTGCGTTGCCAGATTGCCGACAATTCCCAGCCCCAACACCATGCCGTATTCGCCCAGTTCGACGCGGGTGCGGTGAATGGCCTGCAACGAAGTCGCGCCGAGGCAGGCGTAAACAGCCTGTTCATAGGTGACATCGTCCGGCAGAGGCACCATCATATTGACCGCCACATTGGCGTAATTCGCGTGGTTGGCAGCGCCGCTGCCCATACAGGCCACCCGCATGCCGGGCTTGAAATCCCTGCAATCGCCGCTGACCTTGATGATTTCACCGGCATTGGCATAGCCGAATACAGTGAACTCGGCTTTCGGATCGGGCGTTTCGCGGCGCATTTTGACCAGGTTCATTTCTGTCCCGGGGCTGATCAGCGAGGCATGGACCCTGATCCGTGCTTCGTTGGGCTTCAACGGGGCCAGTTCGACTTCCCTGGCCACGACTTCACCGTTGGCGGTGACTCCGGCGGCAATACGTGTTTCCATAGTTACAGCTCCCTGTTTTGGAATTTTCTTATCATGCTGCTATTACTATACTGCCGGTCGGCGAAATAGTCTATTGCCTGAAATCACCGATTTTTTGCCAGAAATCATCGTCCAGCCTCTAAAATTATAGCAGCAACAGCTTGCAGAAGACGCCATGAGTGAGTATATTACAACTTCGCAAGAGAGAATCGACAGCACAGGGAACACCGATTATGACGCCATTTGAACAATCCGACCGCATGAAACGAAAAGCCGAAGGCATTCTTCAGGAACTCAAACTCATTGAACGCTGGTCCCGCTGCGGCAGGGTGTCGCTCGTCGGCGCACTCTCCTTTGACCTGATCCTGACGCCCGACATCGACATGGAAATCTATTGTCCCGAGGTAAAAGTCAGCGACGGCATGAACATCCTGTCCGAATGTACCGCCAATCCCCGCGTCACCGGCGCCATGTATCAGAATGAACTTGCCGGACCCGACAAAGCCATTTACTGGCGGCTCTCCTACCTCGACGCCGATCAGATCCAATGGAAAATCGACATGTGGTCCGCCCCCGTCGACTATGCGTTGCCGCGCGGCGAGGATTTCGTCGCCCCGATGCGCCGGGTGCTGACCCCCGAAACCCGCGAAGCCATCCTGACCCTGAAACTGGCCCGCGAACGGGGCGAACTGCCCCCTTTTATCTCCATCGACCTTTACCGCGCGGTCATCCGGGACGGCATTCGCGACGCCGCCGCTTTTGCCGAATGGCTCCGTAACAATCCTACCGGTGAACTGTCCGACTGGAAACCGTGATGCAGATTCATTTCGCCAAATCCGGAGAACGGTTCCTGAAATACGCCCCATGGGGGGTGTTGCTGATCGCTTTTCTGCTGTTCTGCCGTTCCTTCGGCTACGGGCCGCTGCTGCATTTCGATGACGCACCCTACATTTTCGACAATCCGAACCTCGGCTTGAGCGGGGAACAGATCAAGCGTCTGGGCAGTCCGGTCATGGACCTGTGGACTCCCCTGTCCATGTATACCTATCTTGCCGATTTCGCCATCGGCGGTTATGACGTGTACAGTTACCATATCCAGAATACGTTGTGGCACCTGCTGGCGGTGTTGATGGTCTGGCGGCTACTGCGCGAGTTGGAAGTCGAACCGGCGGCGGCGCTGGTAATGTCGCTGATCTTCGCGATTCATCCGCAACGGGTGGAATCGGTGGTCTGGCTTTCCGAGCGCAAGGACGTGGTGACGGCGGCGTTGTTTTTCGCCTCGCTCGCCACTTTCGTTCATTTCAGGCGAAAAGGGCGGACGTTCGATCCGTGGAGCTGGCTGTTGATGCTCGGCGCACTGTTCTGCAAGCAGACCGCCATCGCCCTGCCCGCGGTCATGTTCCTGCTGGAAGTCTACCGCGAACGCAAATGGAATTTCAAAGTTCTCCTCCAACTGTGGCCGTATTACCTGGGGGTGGTTTTTTATATGATTGTCGCCGGCGTGGTCCGACCGCATTCGGCCGGGCAAGTAGGGGATTCCGTCTCGGAACCACTCTCCGCATTGATTCTGGTGGCGCGCAACTACCTGCAATACGCCGGAAAAATGCTGTTGCCGCTGGAGCTGAACCCCGTTTACCCGTTTTTTGTGCAAACCCCCGGCGCGATCGCCGCGATCGTGCTGGTCTGCCTGGGCGCGGGCGGCGGACTGCTCTGGCTGTGGTTCCGGAAACGCGCATTGTTGCTGTATGACATCCTGCCGCCGTTGCTGGTTTTCGGCGGCATCCTGATTCCGGTGTGCGGTTTTTTCCCGTTCAGCAGTGCGGATTTCGCCGACCGCTATAGTTACCTGCCGTCCGTGTTCCTGCTGCTGGCCGTATTCGGCGTACTGAAATGCTTCGCCGGAAAAATCCAGACGCGCCTGTGCGTTTTCGCATTGGCGGCATACCTGCTGTATCTGGGCGCGTTCAACTTCATTTATCAACCGGTCTGGCGCAACGATCACACTTTTTACGAGGCGGTCTGCGACGTACCGAGCCCCAATTACCGCCCGGCATTCATCCTGGCCGACCTGAAACTGAAAGAAGGCGACGCCGACGGGGCGCTGGCGCTGGCCGCCAAGGCCGCGCACGGTACGTTCCGGTCCGCCGAACAACGCCGCTCCATCGATGTTTTCTCCAGATACATCCGGGGAATGGCGGCCTATCAGCGCGGGGATTACGACACAGCGGTGCCGCTTCTTTTCGGTCTGGTCCACGAGGGGTATGACACGGCCATGTTCTACCTGAATTCCGATGCGCCGTTCCGAATCTACCTGGCGCTGGCCGCCGTCAGCCATGAACAGGGAGAAAACGACAAAGCCGCTTTCTGGTATGATCATATCGCCAGGATTTATCCGGAAAACCGTTTCCTCGGCGCGTTTTACGGGGGAATGGCGGCGATGTGCCGGGGTGATTACCCGCTGGCCGAGAAGAAGTTCACCCTGGCCGGGGAACTGAAACCGGAAGATTCGCGTTGGCGCGAATATCTCGCTGCCGCCCGCGAAAAACGCATGAAATAATATTATTTTTTTATAACTATTCCGTGGGTGATCCCCGAAAAAATAAGAACAGGTCTTGATTTTTTTTAATTTGGTGATATAGTAATAGTTTAGTGTTAAAAAGTTGCTTTCTCTGAAAAAAATCTTCATTTTTTTC
>CALABZ010000113.1 GCA_937888615.1 uncultured Lentisphaeria bacterium
GTAATCCACCTGATACTCCTCGGACCAGCGGAAACCGCTGTGGTCGCCGTATATTGCCCCGCAACCGATTTCACTGATGATCAAGGGTTTGTCTTTCGGAAAGAACGCCGCCAGTTTATCGAGCCGCCGACCGATGGCTCCCATATCGGAGTTTGCATTCCTTTTAAAAACTCTTTTATAGGTCAAAGCTACGAAAATCATAACTTGGTTGCCGCTTGGAACTGTTGAAAACTTCAGTGCTTAGTTCAGTTTTTTTCAGCCACCATTTTTTATCCGGATTTTTCGTCAGTCCGTCAAAAACAGGTTTGGGATTACCTATGCTCTCTTGAGCAACGGCGGCATGATGAGGATTGAAAAAACCATGAATGGCATAGAGTATTGCAGTATTCATTCTGATTTGAATTCGAACAATTCTTCCAACCAAGTCAGACATGTCTTTATCCTTCCACTTTACACTGTATTCTAAAGAATTCTCGCTGCACGGGATATTTTCCTCAAAAGTATAGCCTGGAATAGGCGTTTCATCCCAGTCGGTCAGTTGTACTTCAACTTTTCCCATGCAGGCATTGATATTGAGAAACAATCCAGGTGTCATAACCCGAATTGCCTTGGTTTCCAAAGAGGCTTGTCCAACACTACGCAATCCGACAAATCCATCCGGGCGGATGCTGTACATTCCCATCCCCATGCGCTGACGTTTTTCGGAAGACCAATCCGGCAGGCCGTGTTCGTTATTCTGACAGATGCAGGTCAACAGCAATTGACTGCCGTCCTTGTTCAGATCCATACCGGTTACATAAATATTTCCGGCTTCAGGAGAAGGATATTCGCGCTGGTCAAAAAGTGTTTGATGAGTCCGGTTCCAGTGAGAACCGTCATAACTGTAAATCAGCTCCATGGTCTGGTAGCCTTTTAGACGCTGTCCACAGGGCTCAAACATATCCGTGTGATATACGTACAATATTCCCATGAAAATTCCGTTCGCTGGATAAACGCTCATGCCGTAAAGTTGACAGCATGGCGGATCGAAAGGATCAGGATGGATGATAAGTTCAGGAGGCGACCAATTGATCAGATCCGAACTTGTAGTGGAGTGGATACGGCGGTCGGTCATCGCGGCCCGATGTATAATCTGATAAACATTGCGCACTTTATTGTAAAACATGCAATTATTGGTATCGCTGGAAGACAAGCCCCAACGCAGCGCATGTTGCAATTCATCCCAATGAATACCGTCCGGAGACACCGCCACAATACAATCCGAATGAATCAGGTTGCGATTACGGGCGGAGGCTCCTGAACATTTGTACCGCCAGGCGGGATTGGACTCTTGTTCATCGCGCATAACGTAAGCTCCATGTACTTCGCCCAATCCCGAGTAAACCACCCGCGGAATTTCTTTTGCCATCGGGTCGGTTGATCCGCAATTGTTTCCCGGTACCCAATGTACAGCATCATCGCTTTCCGCCAACGCCAACAAAAAGTAATCCCCTTTCTCCTTTGTTTTTTGGTTGTAGATAATCTCGTACCAGGAGCGATATTTTTCAATTTCCGGGCACCAGTGAACCACCGGATAAGTTAAATTAAAATCCGGATCATAATAAATTTCACTTAACCTTTTTGGTTTAAAATAAATACGTTCGACCTGTACTGCCCGGTCAAGCATAAAATCATCATAGAAATAAATACCCGCCTGGGGGGAATGTAACGTATCTGTAATCTCTTTAGATGATTTTTTTTGTTGTACCATTTTTCCCTTTAATCCTAAAATAAGATATTTCTGTTATTGGAGTCAATTTCAAAGCTATTGGCTTTATTGACTGGAAAAAACTGACAAAGCATATAATGCGGCTTGAGCATATATTCTTTGTCAGCATTTTTCCTCTATATGGGTTGTGTCTTTCAAGCTATACCCAAGCCATGCTTTCAGCATGGCCTGTTATGCCTAAAAATATTCACAAACTATTTTCACATCTGCTGTCTTTTCTTTGGTATCAAGAGAAAATTCAAGCACCCCATCCCAGCCAGGAGTGTTACTTTCCGTTTCAATATCGTTTATATGCACATTGTGCTTTTCCGGAGTAAGTCGGATAACAGAGCCTTTTAATTTGTCCGGGCCGCGTGTGATCGTGACGGTAACGTCCTTTTTGTTTTCGCACAAAAATATAATTTTTGACAAGGTGCAAACTTTCGGGAAGCTTTGTGAATATAAAGTTTTATCTGATTTCAGCAGCAACTTTTTGACGACGCGCTTGACTCCCACGGCGACCGTCTCATTGGCCGGGATGTCAAATGCCATGTATCCTGAAGGACTTATGTCAGGATAAACTTGTTTCGGCAACTTTGCCAAATCATAGAGCTTTTTATATATTATAGCATCGTTTTCCTTATAGCCGCTGTTTGGCTGATAACTGACATTGTGTCGCCCGAATTCCGCTTTACGGGAATCATCAGAGTAATGTTCGCGGTAAGTGAAGACACGGGAATTCCTGACCACCAGATTCCCGAAATTCGCCCGTGTTCTCTCGTTTATTTCACCGACAAATTCACCATGCGTAAATTGGCAGTTGTCTATCGTCACATTCATTCCGTTCATCAACCGTCCGTTTATTCCTGGATGCTTGGCCTTGGATTTAAGCATTTCGCGGGCTACAGATTGTGACTGATATGATGAACAGCCGCTAAAATTAATATTGCAGTATATATCGCCTTCGCCGTCGAACATGCAGGGATCGGTGCCATGCTGTTCCCATTTTGTTCCCCAGAAATTGTAGAACGATCTCGACCAATTATCACCCATGGTTGAAGTCGAAGACTTGATATATAATGTTTTTCCCCCATGAATAATACCGCCTCCGTAGAAGTTCATAGCGCTTCCTCCACTGTCAACCAACACATACGTGGTGTCGGAAGGTTTATAAGGAGAAAAAGCGGCTATATTGTCAGGACGTGACTCAAACTCACAGTTGTAAAGGTTCCAATTGTAGCACATCCAGTTATTCAGGTGTAGGCCAATCAGACATCCCTGAAAGCGATTATTAATAAGCGTCGCTCCATCTGTCATCTGAATGCCGGTGACATAAAAACACCGGTAGCATGATGAGAATTCAAGATTTTCAAATGAAAATTTAAATGTTGGCATGCCCGTTACCGGCGGACATGGATCATTTATGTGAAAAATGGTTGATTTTTTATTTATACTAGAAAAGAACGACATATCCTTAATCCAGATAAATGCTGAATCCTGTATCAAAAATAAATCTTCTTTCCCGTAATAGAAAATCTGGGTTGATTGCCGCCCCGCTCCCCTGATCGTACAATGCATCATTTTAGTTAACTTGACCGTTCGATTGAAGTGATATTTCCCATTTGGCAAATAAATTTGAGGCATGACGCTCATAATGTTTAATGGGCCTACCTTAACGGGATTACTCAGCATACGAGCCGCACGCAGGGCCTCACAAAAAGCTACATAATCCAGTTCATCATTCAGGACGTATAGTCCCTTACCGTAAAATGCATCTATCTTATCCTGAGAGTCAAATATTTTTCCAAGAGGACGATGCGCGTTATCCCCGAAGGCGCCAAACTCCGCAACATTAATAATGCGATCGGTCCCGGGTGTATACGTTTCTGCCGACTTTATTCGCGATAATAGTTCTTTTTGAGAAAGATTATCCGCGATCAGGCCTGTTGTTAGACAAACGCCTAATACGGCACATAACGCTTTTAATTGTCTGGCCATTTTCATTTTAATCATTTTAAGTACAACCTTTGTATTAATTTACGTCATGACAAGTTTTTTATCGTATCTGCTGGAACAAGCTGACTTCCCAAACATCAACTGAAGGTGACCACGCTCGTTTACCCCGCCCTTCATTTAACCGCATATATATGGTTTAAAGGTCAAAAAACTTACCTGCGATGTCTGTTACGTTTCCTTTTAAGACCATTCCTTGGGTATCAACAAATTCTACAGAACTTACTATCTGACTTTCCACAAATCACTAGAAGTTGTAATTGAACTACGAAGCACTTCCACAGCATGCCCATCCACCATTAAGACATTCGTAAACTTTCCATGAATAGTGTAAGGCCATACAGTATAGTTAGTGCTTTGAGAAGGTACTGTGTAGTCAGCCCATCCGGCACAGGTTATTTGCATCGTTTTAGTTGGAGTTTCAACCGAAACAGTTTTTCGTCCAGTACCATTATTACCGCAATAAAGCCCATAGCCATTAGCAAAAGTTATTGAGCCAGTATTGAAAATTGCATTGATAGCATAACCTAAACGTATATACCCATTGCTTGTATTACAGACAACATTGGCGCTTAAATCTTTTTCACGTGATGGACAAAACATTTGACTAGTAATGCTTGTCTCAACAGGCTTACCTTGCACCCCCATATATGGAGCAATCTTGAAAATATATGCTTGATCCATTGTATGTGGCGGTGTATAACGGCTTGTTGGAAAATAATCTTCATAATCCGCAATATACATCGTAAAGGCCAATCCTAGTTGTTTCTGTTTGCTCATGCAGGAACTTTGTTTTGCTTTTTCTCGGGCTTTATTCAGCGCGGGAAGAAGCATTGCCGCCAATATAGCAATTATAGCTATAACCACCAAAAGCTCTATAAGTGTGAATATCATTTCCTTTTTCTGATTTGCTTTTTGAGATTGCATTTAAACCATCCTTGTTGTGTTTGTTTTTAATATATGCCGATTTGTTTTCGAGTGACCAATCCTTATTTTTAAAAGTTATTCTCCTAAATTAAAATGTTGATAAAAATGTTTTTCCGCTTGCGTACCAGTTAGAGGACGACAAGCTAAAGGCTTAATAATTGGGGAACTGTTCTGTTCATTATTCAGGCGCATTGATATTACGGAGTTCAATACATTCGCGAGTTCGTCGAACATGCGATAATATCCAAGATGTACGGCGTTAAATTCGCTGTCCCCATAATAAGAATCCGCAATGGAAATTATTTTCTTTAGCGACCTGTGCAGTTTTTCCTTACGCAATGAATTAAATATCTCGAATGCAATCTGCTCTGAAACCGTAATCAGTACCTCTGGCATAATCTTATTCTTTTTTATATAATACATAGTTTCTGCAACAATGTCCTTTTTTTCGAACCATTTACTGCTTGTATTATAGATATTTCTAACTGGCATAGACGGAAAAAACTCCTTTTGTCCAGCCAGTAAACCCTTGGCTCTTTCGTCGCTTACGCGATATCCCTGAGAAATCAGGATGAACATGCTTTGAGGATCACAGTTTCCTAAATCCTTTATCATATTGTAAGCTGTCGTCTCGTTGTCAAAATATATTAGATCCGCACCGGTATCCTTAACATAACGATCTATTAAGATCAGCGGGATTCCCTGGTTAACCACCTTCTTATATAGACTGCTGTTATCTTCATTTTTATAAGTCAGACTGGGACTGCTGACCATAAGCCGACAGTTGTTATCTATAGTTTTTTCAATAATGTTCCTTTCCCGCTCAAGGTCAAATGCATCAGTAAAGTGGACTGAAAAAGTTAAATTATTTTCCAAAGCCAGATCTTGTACGGCACGAAGAATCGGCGTCGAATGAAAAGGGCTGTGAAAAGTATTAAGATGCAAAGTATAACCATGATTCTGAGGCGTTAAATCCATTACGTAAGTCCCCTTGCCTTTGACCGTTTTGATAAGGCCCTCAGAACACAATATCTTACGACTTTGCCTGATTACGTCTATAGAAACACCGAATCTTTCAGCCAAAGTCATTATGTCTGGAAATTCTGAATAGGCTGTGTACGTCCCTGACTTCAATTCATTTCGAAGAGTATCCGCCACTTGAATATAATAAGGAACATTCTTTACGATCATACATATGCCTTTTTATTGTGCCATCAAAGTAACCATACCACATTATAACCACAATACGAATTTTGTCAATAGCTAATCCATAAAATTTCCTGGAATTTATATGATAAACGCCATAGAATACAAAATCATCCCAAAAAAAATCAACGAGTAATTTGGGCCGATCTTTTTATCTTTCTTTTTTACAAAATCAGGTTCGAAAGGCTTCAATGCCGTATGGACTGAATTCGTCGAACATACCCATGAACTGCTCCGAAAAAATAATCGGTCGCTACACGGGATTGCGGCATTCGGCGTGAGTTGCGGCGGTCCGCTGGATGCCCGGCGCGGCGTAGTAATGTCGCCGCCGAACCTGCCCGGCTGGGACAACATCCGAATTATCGAAATGATGGGAAACGAATTCAAGGTTCCGGCATTTCTGATGAATGACGCGAATGCCTGCGCCCTGGCCGAGTGGCGTTTCGGCGCAGGCCGGGGCTGCAATAATATGATCTTCCTGACCATGGGAACTGGCCTGGGCGGCGGAATCATCATTCATGGCAGACTATATGAAGGTGCTTCCGGAATGGCCGGTGAGTTCGGGCATATCCGGCTGCGGTCCGAAGGTCCGAACGGCTTTGGCAAACGTGGTTCATTCGAAGGTTTTTGCGGCGGCAACGGCATCGCCGGCCACGCCCGCATGATTGCCGCGGAGTATCCGGACCGCCAGTCGGTTGCAGAATATCTCCAACTCACCGGCACGGATGATTTTTCCGTGAAAAATCTGGATATGGCCCGGGTGAAAGGAAATAAATTTGCCCGGTACATGTTTGAACGGACCGGGAAAATGCTGGGATACGGTCTGGCGGTGCTTATTGATGCGTTCAATCCGGAACGCATTGTCATCGGCAGCATTTTTAAACGCAGTGAAACGGCGTTGCGACCGGAAATGGAGCGCGCGCTAGAAAAAGAGGTCTTGCCGGAAAGTCTGGCGGCGTGTCAAATTCTCCCCGCAAAACTGAGCGACCGGATTGGTGATTACGCCTGTCTGCTGGTGGCGAAACACGGTCTGGATCATTGAGCGCTCCAGAATCGAACTGCGTCCGGGCAACAAGCACCCGGACGCAAATGAATTTTTATTTTTCAATCAATGCAAATATTTTTGAGCGGGGTTTTCCCTGGCCGCTTATGGTCAAAACCGGGGAAAAATCGCCGCTAAGAGGTCTTTTTATTGCATTTATTTTTAAACGCATTGCAACTGGGGCCGCAACTGCAACTTGTCGGACAAAAGGCCCATTGGTGACAATCGCAACATTTGGTTTTATTTTTATTTCCGGCGACAGGGGTGAACAGATCGGCCAATTTGCTTTTTGCCGCCTGGGAATACCGTTTCAGGAAATTCCCGTCAATTTCGTCCAATTGACTATATTTTTTCTGCTTTTTTGCCTCCAGCAGTGTGATGCATAAATAGTCCGAAACTTTATCCGCAGATAAATTGTAAAGAATCGTGGCAAGATCCTCTGCGGCAATTCCCCCTTCAAGCATCATTTGAACGCCGTTATTGCATTTTATGGATAAACCCGAACGGTTGTATTCCACATAGACATAGGCTGTTATCTCTTTGCCGTTATCCGCTGTTACCAGAAATGGATTGCCATCCGTGATAAAATCACAAACTCCTGTGTACAGGACCGATTCAAGCACTTTGACTCCGGTAAGTCGGACGGGAAGATTGCTGTCATCAAACTTCAGGGCGATACGCTCGTTACTTTTGGCGGTTTGTTTGATGATGGGATAAACTTCCTGATTTAATTTTACGATATCCAGCATAATACACTCCTTTTGTTTTATGTGCATGACTGAACCGATTTTAAATCCTGCGCCCTTCGTCGTCAGTATCCTTTTGCCATTACCTCCTGTATTTTAATTTTCCCACTCAAAATAAAACCATTTTCAGGAACCCATATACTGGTTCTTGAATATTATATCACCGCTTTTCCATTATTGCAAATACCGGAATAGGTTGGAGTTGGAGATTTCTGAGCCGTCGGGCTCCTGCCGGTATTTTGAGCATGGGACGGTCCAAATATTCGACCGCATTTTTGGCTACGGCGTAAAGTCGATATGCTGGAGCTGCTTGATGTGCGGAATATATTCGGCGGCTTCTTCGAGCCGGTATTCTCCAAGCAGTTTCAGGTAATTGGTGATCAATTCATTGTACGCTTCGCAGGTGAACATATTGCGCAGACGGAGAACATCGGGAAAATATCCGCAAACATTCGGTCCCATTATTGAATTGAAGCATTATCCGTTCCCCTTTTCATCATTTGAATGAATCAGTTTCAGCATGGCATCCCGGGCCGCCCCGGCGTAAAAACGATGGCCGCCGTCGGCAATGACATGGATGCAATTCTCTTCCGCCCCGCATATACGGTAAATGTTTTTCACGTCTTCAAACGAAGTACGAGCCGGACCGATTGGAAATATATCATCTCTTTTCCGCCGTTTACAATCACCAGCGGCTTCGGACAGGCAAGCGCCGCAATGTCGGAGCACTCCGCATAACAGAGCAACCGCGGCACGTAGTTACAGATACAATGATCAATCGCCATAATCGAATCCTTGAACGTGGAAAAACAACTCGACGGCATCACATAGGCAAGCCGGTCCAGCAGACCGCCCGCGAACAGGCTCACCGTGCCGCCGCCAGTATTCAACGGCGCCGCCCCGGTAATGCATAGCCGAAACCATTTGTTCCATGCGGCGCTTTTGCGCTATGGGGGGGGCGAAATCGAAAACGTTATTCGCGCGACTATTCATCAATGACATATCTTTCGGCGGATTATTTTTCGATCAGGATAAAGCGGTCCACCCAGATATTCCGGACGGATGCGTTTTTAAGCGGATGCAGGAAGATATAATCGCCTTTTTCGGCGCAGAAATCACCGATTTTGACGTAGACATATTTGTCTCCGGCAATCTCCTTTGCGGAAATGCCCTTCCGGGCAATCTCTTTCCGAACCTGCGGAGAATAAATCCCGAAAATAAACGCCGCCCCCGACGGTTGCGGCGAATCGCAACGCACGGCGCTCCATACTTCATAGGTTCCATCAATGGGCATCTGCAATTTAAGCACCCAATTGTTTTCATACGGTATACGCAGCGCCTTGCCCTCGAAAGCGGCGGCATCGTTTTCGGGGAACACCCATTTACCCGCCGTATAAGAGGCTCCTTTCAGGGCCGAAATGCCGAACCATTTGCGTCCGCCGACAAAATCCGGTTTGCCGGTATCCTGTATCGCGTCGAAAAACAACAGCCGATGGCGCAGATTGTCGAAGGATTTCGACTCGCCCGCCCTGGTCGCGCCACTGCGCCGACACGATTCGATCAGTTCGTCGATCAGCCTCGCCTTATCCTGATTGCGGAACAATCCCGGATAATTAAAACAAGCCAGGGTAATGGGAATCGCCGCCGCTTCCACCCGTTTCAGCAGTTCCGGGTCGCCCGTCGCCTTTGCCTTCGCTTTTGCTTTCTGCATTAAGTGAAGGGCTTCTTCGGCGTTCCGCCGGGAGAGCCACGAACGGACCGACGTCATGAAGCATCGAAGCGAAGCGTCCGGGTTTTCTCCCACCGCTTTCTTCATAATACCAATATATTGCTTTATTTCCGGAGCGACAGGGCCATAGTAGCCGTTCAGAAATTCATCCGTCAATTTGTCCTGGTCCTGTTTCGGGTCCCACATCAGTTTGCACACCAGCCATACCCGGAGGTCGGCCAGGTCTCCGGCGTGCCCCGCATAATAGGAACCCTGTGCGAAAACCCCCTCGACTTTGTGGTCGGCGAAAAAACGCATGTCTTTCCCGATCGCCCCCCAATTGGGGAACGGCAGCATGTAACAGGAAAAATTAGTCATATAATGCCATATCCGCATATTGGGCGAAATCCGGCACCACTGTTCAAGTTCCTGACCGAAGACGCCATTCACCGGACTGTCGAGCGGTTTCCCAAAATCGGCCTCGATATCGCAATACTGGATAAGGACATTGCGAAGCGGCATAACCGTCGCCGGGGGTTTCCGGGTGTATTCGTAGGCAAGCGTCCGAATCAACACCCCTGGAAATTCCTTTTCGAACGCGGCGGCGACCTCATTCACCGCCAGCATCAGCAGATCGGTCTGGTTGCCGTGCGCTTTGACAAAAGCATTGCAAGACGCGCACTGACAGTAATTGCGGTTGTCGTTCTGAGCCAGGTTGAACAGTTTCCGTTCAGGATATTTGCGCTGATATTCGAGCGAGGCCCGGACCAGTTCCTTCCGGCACTCCGGGTTACTCAGACAAAGCTGGGTCCGATCGCCCTTCCCGTACCGTTTGCCGTCGATTTCAGCGTACCATTCGGGGTGTTCGGCAAAATATTTTCCGGCAGGCAACAGCCGGTCGAATGCATGAATCCCCCCCTGGGCACGCGAGTAAACGCCACCCGCCTGCTCCGGGATGTGGGAACACCCGTTATCCCGCAGTTTGACCGCGAAAAGCGGAGCGTTGCGCAACAGGTCATAATGGGCGGAGCGATAACGGAATTGGGGAGCATACCGGTAATCCACTTTTTCCGGCAGGGCAAACGCCGGCTGTTTTGGATACAACGACGCATCCGCCGTCCAGAAACGAACCCCGTAAAAGCACTCCAGAAATTCATAAACCGCATAAAGGCTCCCCCGGGGACGCTGTCCGGCCAAAACCAGATCGTCGCCGACGCGCTTGAGAATTATTTCATCCGGTTTCAGGGTGGAGAAGTCCACGCCGGTCAAAGCCGCCGCACGGGCGGAGTTCCCCACGAAAATTGCCGGGGAAACAGTTTCGTCGCGGACGATTTCGAGCTCCGCGCCGCTGATTTTACGCAGGGAATCGCGCAATTCCTCCGCCGCCGTCACCTCCGCCGGAATCGCCCCGGCCGGAATAACGATCTTATATTGTTTCGCACAAACCGGCAGGGCCGGCAAAATCAGCGTCAACAGGAAAAACATCAATCTCAATTTCATCACAGAACTCCATCCACTCATTTATTACTTCTGATTATTTACTTCTGAATACCATGTTCTTATCCCATACGCCAAAGGCGGTATCCTCCTCGTCGTGAGCCAGTATTTCCTGCTTCGCATCATCCAGAAACGAACCGTAATCACTGAATCCCGCCACATGACCGTCCACCGCGGAGAAAAACCCGCTGCCGCCATGAGCGCCAAGATAGAAGAAACTGCTGTTGGTCCAGTTGCTCAGCGTGGGCGTCCCTTTCAACCGTACATACGAGGTCGGTAATTGATCGGAATACGCCTGCGAATCCCCGACCAGATATAAGCTGGACGGACGCTTGCAAAATTTCAGACAGACAAAACGGTCCGGGTTGGAGGTTGACATTTTAACCGCGGTTGCCATATCGGCCGGCAGACCGCCGGCGGTATTCATGCGGGACCCGTATCCATGGGACATTTTGGTCCACCAGGCATATTCTCCGGGGTCGATCCTGGGGCAGTAAAGAATTTTTTCCGCCTGTGCGATGGGATTGCCGCCCGCACCGGTTTTCCCAAACGATATATAACTTTTGTACGGATTGACATTTCCTTCGATCTGAAAGGCATATGTAAAACCCTTGCTGTTGCAGCCGCGGTCCATAAAAAGCCAGCCTTCATTGTCATCGGAGTATGAATGGAGAATCGAAAATAACTGTTTCTGATTATTTGCACAGAGCGCCCCTTTTGCCCGTTCCCTCGCCTGATTGAGCGCCGGCAGCAGCAACGATGCAAGTATCGCTATAATAGCAATAACAACCAAGAGCTCTATTAGCGTAAAGTCAACTTTTCTTTTCATTTTTAAACCTCTCTGTCTTATGGATTCTTCAATGCCGGATTCATCATCCTGCCGTACACGTCTATAACCAAACCAGAATTTTTTGATAATTTAACCTCTCCTTACTTCAATACATTGCGACAAAAATCATATATTTGAACAAACCAAATCATTAACGTGCCAACTTATCTATATATGTTTAATTATATTATAACGTCCAAATTGTTTTTTGCAAGTGGCTATCTCAAAAATAATATGAAAAACATCCAATTCCAAGAATCCAAAGAACCGGCCGCCGCCGGAACTGCCCGAACACCAACAAATATGGACTCCAAACCGGCAGCGCCAAAGGCAGCCCTACCTCGAGTTTGGATTCGATATTTCGACATCCGGGGAAACTTAACTCGAATTCCTGTTGTTCTGATACGCGAACAAATCCCGGTTTTTATCGCGATTCCAGACATATTCCAGGCCCGCCGCGACTTTCTCCGCGACGTTGGAACCGATGGTGTCCGCCAGAAATCCCAATGCCTGGTCAATTCCCGCGGTAACGCCGGAGGATGTATAGAATTTGCCGTCCACCACCCAACGGGCATTGCGTTTCCAGATGACGCTCTGGCTTTGACGGATCACCCAATCCCACGCAAGCTTGTTGCTGGTCGCTTCTTTTCCGTCGAGCAACCCGGTTCGAGCGAGCAATGCGGAACCGGTGCAGACGCAAAGCACTTTTTCGCTTCGTCCCGCCGCCATTTTCAGCATCTTCACGAAATCGGCATTATCAACCAGTTGCCGGGTGCCAAATCCTCCCGGAACCAATAGCATATCGTATTGTTCGATTTCTTCGATCGGGCGGGTGAAAATTTCGAGATTTGCGGTTCCCCGGACCGGTCCTCCCGCCATGGAGAAATACCCGATTCGTATCCGGTCGCCCAACTGGCTGAAAACCTCGGCCGGTCCCAGGGCGTCCAACGTAGTGAATCCATTAAAAAGCAGGATATTCAGGTGTTTCATCGCTCCTCTACTCCTTTCTTGGTTCTTCACCGTTTTGGACCACGATTGGCCTCAAAAACGGGAATAAAAACTCTTGGAAATTGAAAATGGCTGACATTCGCCCTATGTTTTATCGACCAAAATAACAACATAGAAGGAGGCGAAATGTCAACCACACTCTTACAACATACACAGAAAATACGCGGATTTCAACACCGCAAATACGAATACACGACGAAAAATCTGATCTGGGTAATAAGGCGCAAGGAATTCCGCTGCCCCAAATGCGGCTCCTTGAAAATAACCAGAGAATGCAGGCGTGAACGGTTGATCCAAGGCGTGCCAATGGGGCGTTTGCTGGTTTATTTCAGGATAAAAGTGCATCGTCTTTATTGCGCAAATTGTCATCGGCGCCACCTGGAGTTTTTCCATTTCCTGAGCAGTCAGAACTCTCGAATAACCAAGGGATTGGAGCAGCGAATCCTCAATGACCGCCATGAAATGAGCATTCGGAGCGTGGCGGAAAAATATCGCCTGAGATGGGAACTGGTCAAGGAAATCGAGAAGCGTTATCTGGGACGGAAATACGCTCGGGTCCAGGCAGCGCACGTGCGCCGGATCGGGATCGACGAAATCCACACCGGAAGCAATCCGGACCGGAGTCAGCGGTACCTGACAGTGGTACGGGATTTGAAGAGCGGAGAAGTGATCCATGTCGGTGAAGGAAAAGGAGTTGCCGCTCTCGACGGGCTGTCGCGCAAGCTGCGGAAAAAGAAGCTCAAAATCGTGGCGATGGACATGTCGAACGCCTACTCGAGCTGGGTCGAAAAACACTTTCCGAAAGCCCGGATCGTGTTCGATCATTTCCACGTCGTCAAGCTCATGAACGAGCGTCTGGACAAGCTCCGAAGGAGATACATCGCCGAGCTCGACGCCTCGCAGCGAAGTCAGTTCAAACGCCTCCGGATGCTCTTTCTTCGGAATCTGGAAGACCTCGACGCCGACAGTTTGCTGATCCTGAACAACATGCGCAAACATTTCAAGGAGCTTGCCGATGCCCATATGTTCAAGGAATCATTGAGAAGCATTTATGCGACCGCCGAAAACGCTCTCGAAGCCAGGGCGGCATTCCGAAGGTGGGCGACTCTCGCCGAGGCCACCGGCAGCCGCGAACTCATTGCCATGGCCAAAACCATCCGCGAAAAACTGAAGGGAATCATCACCTATTGGACCTATGACCGCCTGAGCAATGCCTCCACGGAAGGATTCAACAACAAGATCCGATGGCTCA
>CALABZ010000114.1 GCA_937888615.1 uncultured Lentisphaeria bacterium
TTACATGGTTTTTCCGGGTATTGGCGTACCTCTGATGCGAGTGTAACAGAGGGCGCCTTTTTTATTGCCCTCAACAGGAGGGAAAATATGGAAAGCTGAGAAAGGGAAACACAAGAATCACCATCAAACAACAAGTAATTCTCATGAGAAAAATAAAAGGATAAAACAGTATGAAGAAATTTTCGATGATGTTCATTGGCGCTGTTATGGCAGCAGGAATACTGAGTGGTTGCGCTACGCAGAATTCTGCGGAAAGTGCAAACGCCTTATTGAAATTCAAGGAAGGGGCCAAGAATGCCAAAACGATTGAGTCATCCGGCAATCCGCCGATTGACGCGGTCGGTCAGTCCACCACCATTATCTACAAGCGTACCGCCGACAATATTTTGAATTATATCTATGCGGCAGAAGGCGAAGAAAGTATTATTGAATTTAACAACTGGTATCGCGGCCAAAGTCCGGAACCGACGGCGGACGCACAGAAAGCGTATGCCAGAACCATTTGTTTTGAAACCGACTGCACTGATGCCGGTATTCTGGAAAAGCATCGTAGCGCCAAAGCCATCAGCGATGCGGAACGGTTGAAGGTGGAAGATGCCTGGTATGGCACGGGCAAAAAAGATTCGTCTAATGCCTTGGTTTCCGAGGCTAAGGTCTTGCGCCAAATCGCTATTTACGACGAATATGCCGAGAAGCTGAAAAATTGCAAAGATGACAAGGCCAAGCAGGAATTGACGGATGAATTAGTCGCCGATTCCGCATGGCAAAAGCAGGTTGCAAAGGGCAAGCAACTCTTCGATAAACGTATGGCAGAAAAGGAACCGGGCTTTAGTCTGGATAAGAAAATCGCTGAATTGCAGGAATTACTTGGAGAAGCCAATCAAACCGTCGTAGACCTGAATAATGCGGTAGCCAAAGATCCTTCGGCGGTAGTGGTTAATCCGTTTGGTTCAGCGGAAGAAAAAGCAAAAGCCACTAAGGTCAAAGATGCTGTGGCGGCAATCGGGGACCAGGGCAAATACTCGGTGGATGGCCTCGGTTGGATGATCTCCAAATATATGGACCTGAGAGAAGCGAATAAAGAAAGCAACTTGAAGGACTAACCCGTTTAAAAAGGTCTGCCGCAACCGCTTAAAGATTGTGGCAGACCGGGAGAATCAGAACATGCAAAGAATCAATATCATTTCGGGAGTTTCAGTAGTTGCCATCGCCGTGTTGCTGTGTTCATGCTCATCTGATCCGAAAAATACAAAGCAAACGAAATATGGTCAGAAAAATCAAGTCACATACGGACGGGAAGAACTGCGTAAGCAGCCGATTAATTTCCCACCGAATTATAATACAGACAATTTCCGGAAGCTGGTTATGGCTGTGGATTTCGGTAATACTGCCTGTGATGGATTTTCCCCTGAAATCGGGCGGGCTGTCAATACCAGAATGCAATCGGAAATGGCGAAGATCAAGCGCTTTTCCGTATTTGCGGTACACGGCCAAAGATTGGAACGAATTCAGGCTCTTGCGGATGTGGGACAGGCGAAACTTGCGGAAACAACCGATATGAAGGACATCGCAATCATGTTGTCCGGCAATATCCTTATGACTCTCCAACGCAAAAATGCTGGCCGAAAGCAGGTATTGACTTATGGATTGACGATCAATATCACTTGTACGGACCTGAAAACCGGTTTAGTGAAATTTTCCAAAGACATTGATGCCAAGGTAAACAAACGTCAGACGCTTTCCTCGTCCGGGCGGGTTATCGCCGGGTTCAATGCTAATAATCAAAAAGACATTGAACAGGTATTCATGGACGTAGTGGTTCTCGCAGCAATGAAGCTGGCAAACGAGCTTGGAAACAGTTTCCCGGTCGGTGGGCGTATTACTGGCATGCTGGACGAAACCCTGACGCTGGACAAAGGTTTCGAGCAGGGCGTCGGTGGCAAGATGCAGATGGTTGTCTTCACTCAGATATCAGGAGTAGATTTGCCATTGGCGCTTGCGGAGGCCTCACCCGGCACGAATACCTCCAATCTGCAAATCTGGCGCTGGAATACGGACAATCAACGTGTTCAAAATATCCGTAAACAGATGCAAGACGATTCCGCATGGCTGGAGAAGAACAAGCTCTATGCCGTAGGCTACGGAATGGCGAAACCGTCCGACTGGGATAAACCAATGGACCATGACCTGGACGACGAGGATTGATCTATGATACTTCGGTTATTTATACTGATCACCATGATATCCGGCTCAATAAGCGCTACGGACGGCATCTTGGATTTACCTGCTAAAATCAAGGAAATGCGAAAAAATCAGCAGATATTTTTGAACGGATGGACTGAGAATACCGGAATTTATATTATCTCAATTGAGCGCGTACACTTAACCGGAAATATCAAGGAAGCGGAAGCGACTGAACTTGCCCTGGCCGCCGCGAAAAAGGGAATCGCGGCGTTTCTGGGGCAATCCATCTCGTCTTCCGAAACCCTCAGTTATCTGGAAGATCAAAATGGAAGCAAAGAGTTTTACAGTTCCCTGCAGAAAATCGATATTAAACAATTTCTGCGTGGAGTGACTGTCTATAGCGTACAGAAGGATAAAGAATCCCTTGAGGCGGTTTGCTACGTGTTCTCTCGAACCGGCGATATGGCCGCAGAACTGGCGAAGAAGTTGAAAGAATTTCCGCCCGGAACGGTAGGCGCAGTGGGAATTGCGGTCATTAGTGGCAACCGTTTGGATCAAGCCAAGCAAGCCGCTGTTAATTCTGCGTTGAGGTCAGCGGTGGAACAGGTTCTCGGGACAGTTCTTGCCGCCAATACTCAGGTACAAGACAATGAGAAGATAAAAGCCTGTGTGTTTGCTCATACGTCGGGTTTTGTCGATCAGTATCGAATATTGGAAGAAAAACAAGAGGCCGGGAACTATCAGGTTACTTTGATTGCCTCCGTACAAAAAGAAAAACTGTTGGATTCCTATCGAGCCTATATGCAGTCATTTGGCGATCCCAAATTTTTCCTTGCTACACACAATAAGGAATTGTACTTGACTTTTTCTGAATTCTTTACCGGACTTGGTCTGAAGCTGAGCCGTGAACAGCAAAACGCGGATTATATCATCAATGCATTTGGGGAGTTCCAACGCTTAAAGCATCCGATCAATGCCACGCCGGGAATACAGCTCAGTTTGTGGATAAGAATTTACGACGCCAAAAGTAATCAGGAATTGCTTTCACAGAAAAACGATCCCCGTAAAGCGGCAGTCTTTCATGGTTCCGAATCCAGGCAAGTCGAATTGACCACGGAAAAAGCATTTGCCCAGATCAAGCAACCTCTCCATGAAGCCATAAATAAAATGATCGGGAAAATGATTACCTCCGGGCGCCCGGTTCGTGTAGTGATCGAAAACTACGGCCCGACTTATGAACAGGCTTTGGAGAAAATCTGTGAGGCAGTAGAAATGGTTCCCGGAGTCAGCAATATCAATCGCAAAGTCGATTCATTAACGCAGGAGGTTGTCTTTGTCTTCGATTATCAGGGAAAGATGGACGACCTGGATGAATTCCTGCGGGACCGCTTGAAGAAAGATATAAGCAATTCTCAAATGATCCCCCAATTAAAATCACTTGAAACCAACCGGCTGATTCTCAGCTATTGAAAAGGAGACGGATATATGAAAAAAACTGTTTTGCTGATGGCCCTGACAGGTTTTTCCCTGGGAGTATTTGCACAGATGGAACCGGGACAGAAATCGGCGGCGGACAATGCCCCGGAAGCCTTTGTCCAAAACGAGAAAACAATCAGCGAGGACCGCAATATTCAAAGCATGATTGATGATTTTCTCAGTTCGAAAAAATGGCACGAGGGGAAAAATACCGGAAAAGACGGGAACGAATTTTTCATTGCGACCGGCGTCGCCGGGATTGATGCGCCTCGCGCCCACCAGGCTTATATCGCATCGCGGGTAGCCGCTTATCATAAAGCAATGATGGCGGCGAAAAGCGAGATGGCCAAGTACATCAAAACCGAGGTCAGTTCTGGCGCGGAGAGTACCTCGGCTGAAGACAAAGACGGGGGACAGGCCACTTTCTGCAAGATCATTGAGACGAAGTCCAACCAGTACATTCTCGGAATGCAGGTTCTCTGTTCGTTCGAATACACACCCGCCGGGAAAAACGGACAGATTGGAGTCATTGCTGTCTGGAGCCCCAGACTTCAGCGGATGGCGGAAGCGCTGGCTACAGGAAAACCGGTTGAAAATGGTATGCCGAGAAAGTCGCTGAACGAACAGATTTCCAGCGATCCGTTGGTCCTGATGACGACATTCGGCATCCAGCAGCGGCTGGACGAAAAAGGAAATCCTGTACTGGTCGCATTCGGCCAGGATGGCGCCCTGCGGGATTCGACAAGGAGTGCCGAAGCGGCCCGGCGCAAAGCACAGATGAATGCACATGCCGCGATTCGAGAATTCGCCGGGGAGAGTGTTGCGGTCGAATCTATTAAAATGAACGCAGAAACCCTCAAGGAATTTAACGAAGCCGCCAGTCAATACAGCAACGACAATGCTTTTGTGGATAGAATCACAACCGTCGCGAAAGAGATGAACATCAGCGGGATCGCCACGCTGAAACATTGGCAGGCCAAACACCCGATCAGCGGACAAATGGTCTATGGAGTGGTCTGCATCTGGAGCCCCGAACTGTCGAAACAGGCCAACGCCCTCGGGGATATTCTCGCCGGCAAAGGAAAAACAACGTCGCTCCCGGCAGCACAAAAGACTGCGCCCAAGGTTGAACCGGGTAAATCTTTCAGCGGGACCGGGCAGAGTGCCGATGAAACTGCCTTTTAAAAACTTGCCCGGTAATACATTGCCGCGAATATTCCTGTCAGGCTGTGTGCTGGCTCTTTTGCTCCCCGCGCGGGGGAGCGGAGCCGGTCCGCACGAACTTTTTAAAGCCGATTCAAAGCGAATTTTGCGGAATAACGTTGCCGAACGTTCCGGTTATTTGTTCCTGGTCGGGCAAGCGCGTTCGAACAGCAATGACCCCCAAATCGGTTTTCGGCGGGCTCAGTTGAATGCCCATGAACAACTGCTCCGGTATTTGAATCGAAAAATTGACTATCCGAAATCGGTTCCAACCCCATTGCGCCGCCTGATTTTTGACGAATACTTGAAAGCGGCCGGGGTAACCTTTTCCATTGAAAAAGGCGAAACCATATATCGGGAGCATTCCGGCAATCTCTATACGCTGGTCCTGGCGGTTCCGCAGGTAAAAATTTATTTCAAAGCACCATCTTACGAGAGAATGCGCAGTGAATTACTGGACCCGGCTTATATTTCCAACCCATCGGCCCGGGTTTCTGTCCTGCTCGAAATCTCTGACAATCCACAGGAATTGCTCCCGCTTTTCACCCGTAGAATGCAACGGGATTACGGCAACAACCTCAGTGCGATGTTTTCAAATACCATTGCGCCGGGATTCAGCCTTGGCGCTTTCCGGGAAATTGAACGGACGAAGACATTCGAAAATAACAGCATCGAAGAATTGTTCCTGCTATTGAATCAGGTGCCATACCA
>CALABZ010000115.1 GCA_937888615.1 uncultured Lentisphaeria bacterium
TATAGTCCTGCCTTTTTTAAAGAGATGTGGGAAGAACATCGTATTGCGTGCATCATGATACAATGCTGAACGACAATTATTTCAGAGATATAGAATGGCCGCAGTCGCCGTTAAAAGCCGAAAATCTTGACGCCGAACAGCTCAAGCAGTTTTTGCGAATCCGCAGTGAATACGAGAAAAGCGCTTTTGTATCCAGCGGCCACCTGGAAGTACGTGCCCTGAATCCGAAGGAATTCATGGAGCCGATTCCGCCCGGCGAGTCCGCCGTCACCGCCGTTGCAGCGCATCCGTCCGGACATGTTTACGGTGGTACTTCCGGCAAAAACGCCCATCTGTTTTTTTATAATCCGGCTCCCGATGCGGATGCCTGCGTCGATATCGGCGTTATTCTGCCCGAGGCCCGGACGGTCGCGCTTTGCGTTTTGCCGAACGGCATGCTGGCCGGCGCGGTGAATCCCTGCGAACCGAATGCCCTCGGTGTTCTTTTTTCCTATAAGTCCTGCGCATATCTTCTGGATGAAAAAGACTTTACCGGGCTGGGAGTGCGGGAAATTTTCGACCTGCCGGCCGAGGATCAATTTTTTACCAGTACCATCGATCCCTGTCATTCAGCGGGAAAAATTGAAATTCTCACTTCGCCCATACCGGAAAAAATCAGCGATTTGCAGGCGGCGCTGGATGGGAGTTGTCTGTATCTCCTCGGAGCGGCTAGCGGCCAGATATTCCGTTGCAATATCGACGGAAGCGCCGTTGAGTGCCTTGGCCGTTTGGACCCGAACGGTATTTTTTCTGAAAAATTATTTCTTGACCATGTCGGAAATCTTTATGGGGCCGGACTTTACGGGAGGATTTTCCGTTGGTCTCCTGAAAACAGAATCCTTGAAGCATTACCGTGTGTCGCGCCTTCTCTGAAGGGACGCGAATTGTATAACAAGATAACCGCCTGGACTTGCAGTTCCGATGGTTCGATTGTCGGCGGTACCGTTGACGGACTCCTGTTCCGTTTTCTGCCGGATCAAAATAAAGTAATTTGCCTCGGCAAGCCGACTGCGGAAACATTCGTTTCCGGTCTGGCCTGGTCCGGCGGCAAGCTTTACGGAATATTCGGAGGCGATAATGACTGTGCCCATCTCGGCTGCTGGAATCCATTGACCGGCGAACTCAAGGATCTGGGGTGTCCGCTGGCGCGTTCGGAACGTCCATGGCATGGATACCGTTTTTCTTGTATGACCACCGGAATCAACGGGACTATTTTCATGGGAGAATCCGACCGGATCAGCCATCTTTTCATGTATTTTCCGGCCGTGGAATAAATCTGCCCTGATTGGCCCTCGTCGGATTTTCAGCGGTGTGGCTTGAGGTCAGGACGCCGGGGGCAGCTCAGGCCAGCCTTTCCAGCATCTCTCCCAGTACCCCAAGATCGGGAATGGTAAGCGCGGCGAAATTGTCCTCGATTTGATCGTGCGGCAGGGGACTGATCAGGATGCCGGGCACGCCGGAATTGACCGCGAGCCGGATGTCCGTATAGAGGCGGTCGCCGCACATGATCAGTTCGTCCGGCTCCAGATGATGGCGTTTCATGATGGGGGCCAATATGGACGGATCGGGCTTGCCGAGTGTAACGGGGCGGCGGCCCGAAACTTTTTCCAGACATGCCGTGACCGAACCGCAGTCCACCAGAGTGGTTGGTCCCTCGGTCGGGCATTCCAGGTCGGGATGTGTGGCGATCCAGAGTTTGTCCTGTTTGATCCACCACGCGGCTTTGCAGAGACGTTCGTAATTGAGCTGGGTATCGAATGCCGTCACGACGCCGTCCGGTTCTTCGCTCATGGAAACCCCGCTAAAGCCATAACTCACCATTTCCTCCTGAAACGATTCGGTGCCGAGCATGAACAGCCGCCGGACGTCCGGATGGCGGGAGCGCAGGTAATCCGCGGTGTTGACCGTGGACGAAATCATCTGTTCGCGTTCAATGGCGATGCCGAACTCCTGCAGGTGGTGGAGATAGGCGTCAATGCCTCGCGATGAATTGTTGGTGAGGAACGAAAAGCCGATCTCCTTTTTACGCAGCAATTTGAGGAAAGGCAAGGTAGTCGGAAACAATTCCCGTCCGCGGTAGATGGTGCCGTCCATGTCCATGACGACGTGACGAATTTTCTTCAGATCAAACATAAACTTCCGGAGTGTGTTGTTAATGGGTTACCCGGTGAAAAAATCGAACGGCAACCCCAGTTCGAAGACCAGGTCCAGTACCGTGTAACGATTGCGAATCAGTTGTGCCCGGGCGAACGCGCCGGAGTATTGGTCCCTGGACATGCCAATGTCGGCGGGAGTGACCGGGGCGTTCACCGAATCGAACATCTCTTTTAACTCCATGCTGGAATAGAGTTGCCCGGCAATCCGTGTCCGTAGCGTATCCCATCCCGCATATAGGATTTCCCGGCGTTCCAGAAGGGCTTTGTCCTCTAGAAATTTGTCGAGTGCGACCTGAAGTACTGAACTTCCGTAGCAATTACGGCTCAACAGCCGATGAATCTCGGTTTCTCGTTCGTTTCGTGTCTGCGGAGGGCGGCTCATCCGGCGGAGGGCATTGGCGTCGAATTCCAGCAGTTTTTCATAAAGCATGGTGATTCCGACCGAAGCCACCGCGACTTTAAATCCATGCGAAGCCTCGAATCCTTCCATTTCCCAGATATGGCTGAGCAGATGCTCCGCCCCCGAAGCAGGGCGGGAATCGCGGCACATCTGCATGGCATATCCGGTGGCAGCCAGCCCCATGAATACCCGGGTGGTTACAGACGGCGTTTCCAGCCAGCTTCGCAACGGGTGCTGGATCATCGCCCAAACGTCGTTCCGGATTGGAGCCAGGCCTAGGAAATCGGCGACGATCCAATCCGCGCCCGCCGGGATTTTTGCCATCAGGTCGGCGTAACCGGCGGCCTTCATTTCAAGCGGGGCCGTTTCCAGTACGACAGGGTCTGCGATAATCGCCAGCGGAGCGGAGCAGGGCATGGTTTTTTTGAATCCGTCCATCGTCAAGGCTGCGCCGAACGCGGTATAGCCGTCCACCGACGGCGCGGTAGGAATCACCAGGTAGCGGGCATTTTTCAAGGCGGCGGCGTATTTGACCAGATCATTGATCGTGCCGCTGCCGACGGCTACCGGAATACAGTTTTCCGGCATGACGGCGGCCAGCGTGTACGAGTGGTCGATCTGCGCATGGAGAACCGGGGAGCCGGGGAAAATGAACGGCGGCAACTGGACGATGCCGCTGTCTCGCAGGGCATTGGTCAATTCTTCTCCGGCAACGCACCAGGTGTTTTCGTCGGCCACCGGCCAGACGGAGCGCCCCGGCCAGAACCGATGGAAGATCTCCGGTGCGTGGCGGATTCCTTGCGGTTCCATGACGAAACATTCCGTTTCGAGGCCGGCGGGGACAGGAACAGTATTCATCGTTCAGCGCTCCAGCCACCGGCACAGGAGGTCCGGTACGTTTGTGGTGACGCTTTCGGTGCCGTTGACAATGGCCTGTTTGAGCGTTTTCTCATCATTAACCACCCAGGAATCGACCTTGATTCCTTTGGTCTTGTAGTAATGGACACGCTCGGGCGTGGCGAAGTTCATCTGGATTCCGATGCTGTCGATCAGGGCGGATACGCCGTCCGGGTCGCCTGCTTCGGTGGCATCGTTGCCGTGCAGTTTGACGGCTGGCTCGGCTGTCCTCAGGAATTTCAGGACGTCGTAGTGAAAACTCGACAACATGCTTTTGCTCAGCAATTCACGGTCCTGAACAAATTTCAGGACGGCGGCCGCGCATTCGATGTTGTTTTCCTTGATCTCGATCAACAGCCGCATCTGCGGATTAATGGCGTGAATGGCGGTGATGGTTTCCGCCAGCGTCGGAATCCGGGTTCCCGCGAATTCCGGTGCTTTCCAGCCGCCGAAGTCGAACCGGCGGAGTTCGTCGAGGGTGAAGTCGCTGACACGGCCGCGCCCGTTGCTGCATCGGTCGATCAGAGCGTCATGGGTGACCACCATTTTCTTGTCCCAGGTCAGATGAACGTCGAATTCGATGGCGTTTACCGGCAGCCGGGCGGCGTGTTTGAATGATACGATTGTGTTTTCCGGATAAAGCACGGGCATGCCGCGATGTGCGTTGACCCCGATGTCGATTTTCTGCATAATGATTGCTCCTTGCTTGATCATATTATAATAAAGATAACTGAATTTGATCGAAAATCAATCATTTTATTGAGAAAATAGAAATAAATATTTCATTGATCAGTTTATTTGACTGAATATTCAATTTTATGATTGAATTGTGATTGAATGGAGTTATTTTAAGAGATGCGGCGCCGGGATTCGTTCGTAACGGTTGCCGTTACCGGAAACCCGCACGTGGCGCAGCCGGGGAAAAAAATACAAGGGTAAAGATCATGAAAAAAGAACAGGCCGTCAATATTCTGCGCTACCTCGACACCCATGAAGCCATCAATACTGCCGAAGGTTGTGAACTGCTGGGGGTAAGCGAAGCCACCGTCCGCCGGATTTTCAACTTGATCGCCCGTTCAGGGAGCGCCGTCCGGTTTCACGGAGGGCTGAAAGCCGCCGCCAACAATCCCAATATCGCCATTCCATTCCTGCTTCGCAAACAGTGGCAATCGCAGGAAAAAGAACAATTGGCTCGGAAAGCGTTGGAATTCCTGAAGCCGGATTCGGTGACTTTTGTGCACAGCGGCTCAACGACGCTGTTTCTGGGGAAATTCATCGCAAACGGCACGTTCATCACCGATTCGGTCACGCTGGCGGAACTGCTGGGGCAGCGGTTTCCCGGCGAAACCGGCCCGGAAGTCATCCTGACCGGTGGTACGCTGGATCGAAAAGGCAATATGTTGACCGGCTACAAGGCGGAGCAGGGGGCCGCCGGCTACCAGGCGGATTTTCTGATCACCAGCGTACCGGGGCTTGATGAATACGGCCTGATCGAAACCGACGACAACGCCGTCGGCATTCAGCGTACCATGATCAAACACGCGAAAACCGTCATTGTCCTGGCGGATCACCATAAATTTCAGCAGCGGGGGTACTGCCATCTGGTTTCCTGGCGGGAAGTCGATATTCTGATCACCACCGAGAAAGAACAAAACCGCTCCCTGCTGGATTCCATCCGTACCCAAGGCGTCCGCGTGATCACCATTCGCCCGGAAAAGGCCTGACAGGGCGAGTCCGTATCCCGGCTGTCGTGCCGTGTCAGTCAGGTAATCTGACGGTTGATAAAAAAACTCCCGAACGGCATTACCGCTCGGGAGTTTTTTGATAGGATCGGAACCGGATGATCACCCTTTCAGGTTTTCAAGGGATTCGTTAATTAGAAGTTTGTCGGTATCCTGACGCGGAGCGCCGCCTTCGACCGGCAGCACTTCATAGCCGCCGCGGTCAAAGCATTCTTCGAGCGGAATGTATCCGCATTCGCCCAGCGCCAGCACCACCGGCCAGGTGGTCGGGTAGGGGGATCCTCCGCGGATCGCTTCGCCGATTTCCATGAACGCTTCGCCGGGGAGCGACGTGATCGTCAGCTCTTTGCCGAATTTCAGTGAAACCATTTCGAAGTCGCGCTTTTTGCCAGAACAGTTGCCTTTGTAAGCGATCATCTGTTCGGCGAAGAAACGGGCTACCGGACCGTCGCCGGTGGCAAGCCCTTCACTGGTCATGTCGCCGCCCTTGCCGGGATCGAACGGCTTGTCAAGAACTTCTTCCGCCGCCTTGACTTCCGCATCGGTGATGTCCCGGAACGGGATGGTGACGGTACGTAGCGCCGCGCCGAGTGATTCCGGCTTGAACGGGGCAAGTTTGCCCAGGTTGGCGGCGATGATCTCGCCGTAACCATACCCGATCCGGACCGCTTCCGCATAGCTGGCCTGTCCGTCGGAACTGGCGATATCGAAATGATTGATATTGCCCTGGCAGTCAACCAGTGTGTAGACCGGCACATCGTAGGACAGCGCCATCTGGATTTTGCGCTCCATGCGTCCAGGCCAGTCGGCCGAAACGAAGTTGCCGCCGATCGTGTCGGTATGATTCGACAGATGGGCGATGATCGCGGAAATGCGGTTGTCCTGATAGACCGACAGGATGCCGATGTCGGGATTGACCGTCCCTTCCGGGCGTTCGACGTTCGGATTCAGTTTGCCGGGGTTGGTCAGGACTTTGCCGTTTTTCATCCAGTAGCGGCGCCATGCCCAGCGCCCAAATGTTCTGAGAACGGACGGCAGCGTCATCAGTGACTTCAAACCATATCTGGACACCAACCCCGAAAATTATTGGTGATCATGAAATAGTTGACCGGCAGGATGCTGTCCTGCTGTTTAGCCAGGAATTTCGCCACTTTGTCCTGCCCGCATTTGGGGCAATTGCGGTTGCCGCAGGACGGCCATGCAAAGTGTTCCGCGCCGCATTCCGGGCAGGCGTAAAGATTGCCGTGCCCCATCGCCGGGGTCCGGCAAGCACAAATATCGCGAACCGCATGACACTGTTCCGGGGTCATTCCGTACGGATAAGCGTCAATGTGGGCGCGAAAAATATTGGCGATCTCCGCCAAAGGCGTCAGAGGTCGTTCATGAGAGTTTCGAGTTTCCGGCTTCCAACCCGGCTCAGTTTTGAAGTCAAATGCAGATAATCCATCGTTGTGCGGAGGTCCGTGTGCCCGAGGTACTCTTGCACGATGCGAACCGGCACTCCTTCTTCCAGCGCATGAGTTGCAAACGAATGACGCAGCGTGTGAAGATTCAACGGGCGCTTGAATCCAAGCTCCACCGCCGACCTCTGGAAGCACACCAGAAGAGTTTGAGATGAAAACGTTTTTTTGCCGATTCCACGGAGCCGCACAGGGTCCGTATAGCAGGGAAACAACAGCTCCCGATGGCGATGGGTTTTCCACATCTCACGCAAAATACGGATGGTGTTCCGAGGGATCGGCGCCACGCGGTTTTTACCGCCTTTGGTATTACGGATTTTGAGCAGCCCCTGAACTGCGTCAATGTCCGCGAACCGGACATTCAATGCCTCTCTTACCCGCAAGCCGCAACTGTAAATCAAACACAACGCCGCATGAAAACGCACATCCTTTACGTTGCCGATAATCTGCCGGACTTCAGCCTGCGAGAGCACCTCCGGCAACGCTTTCACGATACGCTGACGGTAAAGTTTCAGCGTTTTGAAATCCCTCGGATAACTACTCTCAAAAAAGAATTTCAATGCCGAATAATGAATCATCAACGTGGAAGCGGACCAGTTCAGCTTGAACTCAATATGCCGCAGATAATTCCGGATATCGTCATCCGTCACATCCTTTGCCTTTTTCCACGTGTAGGCAAAAAATGTCAGTACCGCGGCACTGTACTTGATTATCGTTGCCTCCCGGAAACGATGGAAATGCAGATCTTCAAGAAAACGTTCCCGCAACGGACTGGAGCGTTTGCGCATTTTCTTCAAACGCTTACGGAGAACTTTCGACATACGGGCGGAATTCCGGACTCTTTTCACATCGTTGATGTTTGACATAACTCTTCCTTTGTTTACGGCCTCCGATTCATTCGGAAACACTTAAACAAAAGATATCACTCCAGCGTACGATGTGGAATGCCGCTACGACAACGGCTCAGTGTGGAATGCCGCCGCGACAGCGGCTCAGTTCAAAAATCCCAACCGTATTTTTCCACTGCCCGAACAACAATATTTCCCATATTTTCAAAACGCCGAAAAAATAGCAAAAATCTACCCATATAGACATCGGGTAAGGGCATGGCGTTGCCGCCATGACCTCCCCTAAGAACCGTACTTGAAAGTTTCCCTTCATACGGCTCAAGCCATCATAAGGCACTGATTCCTCAGCACCCGGTTGTCAGAGAGCTTGAGGCATTTATCTTGGACAGGGAGATTCTCTTTTTTCTCCTTGCCAGATATTCGGCGTCTTTCGGGTCGAAAGGGTTTGCATCGTTTCTTATTTTTATATGTTCGGTGAATTTAACATCACACATGTTCATAAGAACCCTTCTTTTCCCCGTTTTATTGATGCCGTAAAAGCACCAGTTTCTATTGCCGATTCGGGTAAAGTATTTCCGTTTGATCCACTTGGCGTTCTTTTTTCCATGTCTGCGACAGGCCCACCGCCAGAGCTTTTTCCATATCCATGCGTCAAGCTTGGAAAATGTGGCTCTGCATCCGCAATGCCGGTTGTAGTTCGCCCAACCTCTGAGTATCGGATTGAGTTTTTCTATCAGAGTTGCGGCGGCGGCGGCTTTGTTGCTGTCGAAAACGTCTTTGATTTTCTGTCTGATTCTGAGAACTCTTTTTTCTGCGGGTTTTATCAGTAGTTTCCCTTTGTAGGTCCTGATATTGAAACCGAGAAAATCGAATCCTTGTTCGAGGTGTGTAACGAATGTCTTTTCCTCCGACAGTTCCAGTCCACGATGCGCCAGGAATTCCCGGATCATCGGTTTGATTTCACTTTCCAGCAGTTCTTTCGAGTTTGCCGTCACGATGAAGTCGTCCGCATATCGGATGAAATTGACACGTTTGTTGTTCCCTTTTCCTCGAGGCCCCCTCCAGACAGTTTTCCCATCGACCGATTTTTGAACTTTGTATTTCTGGCACAGCATGGTTTCGATTCCATCCAATGCCATATTGGCGATCGTTGGTGAAATCACTGCACCCTGCGGTGCTCCAGAGTCCGTGGTTCGGTACTTTTCTCCCTCAAGACAGCCGCATTTCAGCCATTGTCGCAGGATTGGTTTTTCCATAGGAATGTGCTCCAGCATCCAATCGTGGCTGATTTTATCATAACAGCTTTTAATGTCGCCCTCTAAAATCCATGTCGGGCGGACTGTGGGTCTTGAGGTTAGTATACCCACCATCCTGATAGCGTCATGACAGCTTCGGCCCGGTCGGAACCCGTATGAATTGGGATCCGCCGTGGTTTCCGCTATCGGTTCGAGCGCCATCTTATAGAGCGCCTGCATTGCTCTGTCTCGCATCGTGGGGATTCCCAACGGACGTTTCTTATCGCTTCCGGGCTTCGGAATGAGTATCCGCCGGAGCGGTTTGGCGCGGTAGGCTTCCTGTTGTAACTCAAGGATTGCCCGTGCTTTCCGTTTGTCCGTGTTCCACCGAACCCCATCCACTCCCGTTGTGCGTTTGCCGGTGTTGGATGTTACCCGCTTCACTGCTAACGCTTTGGCGTAGAATGACCGGGTCAGGATTCGAGTGAGGGATTTTACTTTACCATATCTACCTTGCTTCTGAGCCTTCACAATTCGAGCTTGCAACTGTGCAACAGCTTTCTTCGCCTGTTCCCAGTCTATCCGGGTCCAGATGATTGTACCGTCAACGCGCATGGCCGGTTTACACCGGTCATTCCTTTTTTCGCTTTTTGACATTCCTGTTTTCCTCCGCAATCGTTATTGTGGTTTCAGACCAGTTCGAAGTCTGCACGCTTTCGCGTCACGGCAGTTGCCGCTATCCCAACTATTACCGTCGGGCCTTCGCTTCCTCGAACCTCTCTTACCCGCATCCTTTCGGTCTGCCTTGCGGCAGACTTTCCCAATGGGAGGAGTACGGGCTTACTGAGTTCTGTTTGAATAACCGTAATGGATGGGTTAGGTTCCGCCT
>CALABZ010000116.1 GCA_937888615.1 uncultured Lentisphaeria bacterium
CGGTGTGGTTACCAGACTGCCGGAAGCATCTTTTGGAATGGTCCAGTGGTCAGGCAGACCAATGGCTCCGATGTCCTCCTCGAACGAGGGGTTTTTCAATTCCTGCGTCAGCCCGGTGACTGTACCGATGATCAGGCATATTGCGATTATCAATTTCATCCGATTCTCCTTTCAAGTAAGTATTTCGTGAATCAATTATATCTTTGTTTTGTGGTTTCTGCCGTGATTTCATCCGTGGACAACGGCCGCTTGAGGCAGGCAACCCTATCGATCGTTTTTTGATATTATTTCTTTGACGCTACCGGGGAGCAACGCTTCCGCGTTTCAATATTTTATAGTCGGGATAAACAACCGGAGCTCTCCCGCCCGGCTCGAACCATTCACCGGCCCGCAGCATGATCGAGGCCGCCAGGCGACCACGGCTCTCGAGCCCCAGGTCTACCGTGGTCAATGGCGGTGACATGAAAACACCGCCGGGAAGCCCATAGTATCCGAGTACGGAAATGTCTTCCGGTATTCGCAGATTCAGTTCTTTGACGGTGCTGTAAACCGCGTCGGCGTGGGCATCGGAAATACAATAAAATGCGGTTGGGGGAGCGGAACTCTTCAATAGAGCGGTTACAGTTGTGGAAATATCAATCTTGCGTTGCGAAGAGGGATTTTCGCTGACATGCGTAATGTATTCAGGCCGGTATTCGAGCCCGCTTGCATCATAAAGCGATTTGTATTCGGAAAACGCGATTTCCAGACAACCTTTCGGGTAATCCACATGATCCGAAATGATTGCGACGCGACGGTGTCCCTGCGCCGCCAGGTAACGCAGCCCGGCGGTGAAAGACACATCCCATCGGGGGTGGCAGAAAGCAAACGTCGGCATAATTTCCCGGTCCCAGCTCTGCGCCTGCGGGAGCACTACCGGAAGACCGAGTCCCTGAAAAAGCGCAATCTCAGGCTCATTCCCCAAAAAGTTCGATTCAATCAGGAATATGCCCTGAATATTCAAACCGTGGAATCGTTCGATCGCGTCCTCAATCGTCAGTTGCCGCAGGTCATGGGTGCTGCAGAAATAAATGCTGTTCCCGGCCTCACGCATTCGGGCCTCAATACCCCGGGCAATATGGACCGGAGGACGGTTCAGGGCGATAATATCCTCGGCGACGGTCAGGTACAGCCGTTGTTTTTGTCCGGAAACAAACGTTCCTTTTCCCTTCACGCGCCGGAGCAATTCCTCCTCTTCCAGCCGCTGCAGGGCGGGACGCAGGGTTCCGCGCGCCACTTCCAGTTCAATCGCCAGATCGACCTCTTTCGGCAGGCGCATGCCCGGTTCATACTTCCCGGATACGATGCGGTCTTTGATCTCGTGATAAAGGATATCTTTTTTTATTTCAGCCATGAATTTTACCTCAACTATTAACAAGTATATGTCAGGTACAATCCAGAGTCAATAGCTTTCAATCGTTTTTTTGTGACTTTTTCAAAAAAATATCCGGCGGAAAAAACGAAGTCCAGAACTCCGCGGATTTGCGGCATAAAACATTGAACGGTTAACCGAATACGACCAGGAGGACGCTGATGGCCAGCAGAATCGAGGTGTAAATAATGATCCCGGTCAAGACAGGGGTCTTGTAACGGTCACGCCAATACGATTGCGCCGCCGCGAAAAGCGGCAGCCACAGAAAAAGCGATGCCGTATAGCCGGCTCCTTCAATATTCCGGTTCAACAGCAACGGCGAAACCGCAAAAGCGCACAGGCACGGCGCGATCCACCAGCCCACGAAGGCCGGATTGCGGGGTAGTGTCGGAAGAATCACCGACAGCAGCACCATCAGCATCATCCAGAGCGAAATCAGGCTGATCGGCACCTCCAACGGAATCAATGTTTGCCAGAAAGCAATTCCCCAGTCCGTCAGGATTATTGATCCGGGCAGGAGAGACGCCATTGGAAAAAAGAATATCGCCGCCAGCGGCGCAAAGCACCATACGACCAGGCTCCGCCAATCAAAACGCTGTTGATAAATCACCAGAACCGCACCGATCATTACCGGTAGGAACAGATAGTCACGCCTCAAATACAGGATCGCCATTTGCAGGGCGGTTACCAGCACCGGGACGGCGATATCCCATCCTCTTTTCCATGGACGCAGGGCGAGGATCATAGCCGTGAGCGCCAGCAACGTGCAGAGGATGTACGTCATGTTGCCGGGCGAAAGAACGACCGGCAGTTGTTTGGGATGGAATGCGAACACCAGCGCCGCCCCGGTCGCGATCAGTGACCGGAATCCGAGTTCGCGGCAGAGCAGAAAAACTCCGCACGCGGCGGCGGCGTGAAGCAGAATATTGACGACCGGAGCTCCGTTCAGGAGCGGCCGGAGATACAGGACGAGTACCGCCGCCGCAATCAGCGGCGGATACCTGAACCTGCGCATCATAAAGTATGTTCGCGGCCGTAAGCGGCAAAGAATTTATTGCGTTCCGCCAGATCCGGGTAATGGGTTTGAGCCCATTCGCTCAAATAACCCTGACCTTGCGGCTGGAGGATGGTATGGGCGGTGGCGATGGCTGCTCCTTCGACGAAGGTTTCGACATGGGGGGCCAGCGCGTCGCAGTCGAAATCATCCACCAATTTCAGTCCGGGGGCGTTCATTTCGGTGCCGACGATGACCGGCATGTTGCGTTGGATGGCCGCTCCGATGATGCGGTTGAGTTCCTGGACGCGCTTCCGGCGCAGTTCTTCGTCTTTGAAATTCCAGTTGCGGTCGGGAATGATGTTCAGCATGGCCGCGCCGTGGCGGATGTGCAAATCGAGCAGGGCGCCGGGATCGGCTTCGCCGGGGGAATCGCCGTTCAGCCACGCGATGGTGGGGATAGCCCCGCAGGCTTTGACGAAACGGTTCATATCGGCGAGTGCGGGGAACGAACGGGGATCGGCGGGAACATAACCGGGTCCGCCTTTTTTCATGGTTTTGGCGCGGATCTGGGCTTCAAGCTTGACCGGGTCATTGACCAGTTTGATGGCGTCGTCGAGGGAACAGCCCAGTTTTTCACTCCAGAATTCGGCGCGTTCGACCGGGTTGGTGAAAAGCTCTTCGGCTTTCAGCCGGTAGGCATAGCAGACATGGCGTTCGGTCACGTTGCCGCAGGGCGTGAGCGCGGCGGCGTCTTTTTCGAAATCAAGCGAGGCGGGAGCGAGGAACGGATTGACCAGTTCGACGATCCGGCGGGTGCGGTCGGCGGCGGTTTTTTTCAGCGAGGCGGCGAAAGCGGCCTCGTCTGCCGGGACGGTGCTTGAGGTGAAGCCGACCCCCATATGGTAGGCCACACCGGGTTCGCCGGGGGAATTGATTTCCTTGTCGGCGAGTTCATGGATAAAGGCGCGGGTTTCCATGCCGCAGACAGCCCGGATGGCAAGCAGGCGCGAGGCTTTCAGAAATTCATTCACCGCTTCGAGCACGTCGAAATCGACGATGCCGGCGGCGAACCATCCCGACTTGCAGGAGAGCCAGGCGATGTAACTGGGCGAAAAATTGTAACCGTTATAGGAATAAATGGTGTGGCAATGCAGATTATAGGCATCGCCGCTGTCCAGAAGCGGAACTTTGTGGGCCAGGCGCAGGTCATTCAATTCCGAAAGCGCATTGGCGCGCAGTTGTTGGTTCGGGCTGTTCAGTTCTTTTTCAAGAGCCGCCAATTCATTTTCACCGATCATACTCTTATCCCCTTTCATGAATTATTCTATCAGATACTCTAATCCATCGGACGATTTTGTCAACTCCGCGACTATAGTTTTTATGATTTTTGGTTTGCATATCTTGGGTTGCGGTGTTAAATTCTTAAAAATTACGATGGAGAAAAGAATATGCTCAGATACGTTGCAATGATGGCGCTGACCGCCGGAATGCTGACCGGCTGCGTCAGTGTTAAGTACGAGGGAGACACTTATCCGGTCACCGGAGATGTCAAATTGTTCGAGAATCGTTCGTTGATTCCCGAGAACTATGTGTCGATCGGCAAATGCGTGGCTTATGGGCGCTATGATACGTTCAATAAAAACGCCATTTGCGAAAAGGTCCGGTCCAAGGCGGAAGCGGTCGGTGCCGACGCCGTCTATATTTATGCCTACCAGGTCGTTCCGGAAAGTGTCGTTACCGGGGCCGTCGAACGGGTCTGGGATGATGGCACCAGCAACACCGAATGGAGTCGGCTGGAACGCGATTTCGCCTCATACGGACAGATCGGCAAGGATTCCACCGCGCCTTATGCCCATGATTCCTATATGCGGGTTATCCGCGCCGAGTTCCTGAAAAATCCTGTCAATATGCCTGCACCGCTGCGTGTTGTCAACGCCAATCTCCAGAAAGTCGGTCCCGACCCGCAGGTCCCCGCCAAGGTCGCCCCCGCCGCTCCGGCGGAAGTGAAGAAGAGCGCGCCCCCCGCCGAAAAAGCGGAACCGGGGAAAAATAAAGAAGCCGCCGGTAAACCGGCGGCCAAGTAAACCCGGATTGCGAAACCGTACTACTTAATGTCTTTCATGCTGAAGCTGATCATGCTCAGCATCAGGAAGAACGCGATATAAATGCTCAGTGCCGCCATGTTGGCGCTGAAGCGCCCCATCGGAATATTCAGGAGATAAAGGTCCGGATAATTCATCACTCGCGACAGCATGTATGGAGCGATCTTTTCCGCGAACGGCAATCGTTCGATGATGTAGCAGACGAAGTACAATGTGATGCCGGAGACGGTGGCCGCGGTCATGCGGTTAAATATCGTCGAAAGGAACAGGACGATAGCGGCCAGCGCCATCAGCGAGAATGAATAATAGAGGGTCATCAGCAAATAGCGCAACATGGCGTTGCCCAGGGTCATCAGTACAATACTGTTGCCGAGTCCCATGCCGCGCATGTAGATCAACTGTGAATCCACCGGTTTGCCGAAAAAAATGATTCCGATAATCAGGCAAAGCGCCGAAAAATAGAGGCAGTAAATCAGCGTAACGACGAAAATAGCCAGCATTTTACTGGCTACAAGCCGGATACGGGAGCGTGGGCGGGCCAGATAAAGTTTCAGTGAACCGTCCTGGATTTCGCCCGCGATGATGTCGCCGGCAAGGGTTGATACGAAAATCGGCATGATCATCATAAAAGTCGGAATTGCGGCCATGCGGGCGAAGAACATGCCGTCGACGAACTGCATGATATCGCCGAACATGTCGCGAACATCTCCTCCGATGAACTTGAAATCGTTGGTCTTGAA
>CALABZ010000117.1 GCA_937888615.1 uncultured Lentisphaeria bacterium
CCTCGTGGTATTTGCCTTTGCGCGCGAATCCGAGCAACTGATGGGTCAGGCGCCCGGCCTGTTCGGATATCTGGGTGATTTTTTCCAGATGGCGGGTGATTTTCGGGTTTTCGTTTTTGCTGTAGAGGCGAATCAGGTCGAGGTGTCCGAGAATGGCATGGATGTAGTTGTTGAAGTCGTGCGCTACGCCGCCGGCCAGTTTACCGATCGAATCGAGGCGCTGGGAATGGTCGAGCTGTTCGCTGAGCAATTCTTTTTCGCGGGCCAGGCGGCTTTCTTCGGTGATATCGCGTCCCTGAACGATATACATGGCGACATCTTCCAGGTCGATTCGGACGAAACTGATATCCAGTTGCAGTTTGTCGCCGTCGTTATTGACAATATAGCAATGAATGCGCCTGGTTGAGGCGCTGGCCTGTTCGAGTACATTGCGGTTGAATGGTTTGCCGTATTCGTCCTCCAGTTTGCCGAAAAGGCTTTTGCCGACCAGTTTTTCGCCGGAGGCGGACATGACCTTGTCGGCGGCGCGGTTGGCCTCCAGGATGACCCCGGTCGCGGATACGAGCATGATCATTTCACTGGCGTTTTCAACCAACAGGCGATAGCGTCCTTCCCATTCGCGCAAGTTGCGTTCAAGCGCCTGCGCCTTGCCGTAACCGCCGAAAAAGGCGAAACAGATATCGAGGGCGCCGCGTTTTTGTTTTTCGGGTTCTTTTTCGATGTAGAAGAGGTAAATGGATACCAGCGTGCTGAGCCATGCCGTGGCGATGGATTTGATGATCAGTGAGTTATTGAGCTCCAGCCACCAGAACTCCTGGATACCGCGAGCTACGAACATATATACGAAAGAATCGATGACCTGGGCGAATATCATGGCTCCGAGGATACAGAAAGCGCTCCGGCAGCCGACGTTGCGCAGCCGCTGGTAAAAGATCGGCAGTAAAAAGAGGTCCGTCACCAGCGCCAGCACCGAACCCCTCATGGTACGGCGGGTGTGCGTCAGCAGGATACTCAGCGTGTCGGCGGAATTTCCCTGCGAGATGGCGAAACCGAGCCAGTTGCACTGGATAATCGTCAGGTAGACCAGGTACACGAACAAACCGAGTGCGGCCAGACAAGCAATGATCAGCCGCTGGGCGGCCAGTGTCCCTTCGGTGATATAAATCAACAGCAACGCGGCCAGGAACGGCAGCGTCAGGACCGTGGACCCGATATAGAAGTCAAATCCGGTGACGCCGCCGACGATCTGGATATTGGACGCCGCCACGAATTGAGCGAAAACGAAAAGCACCCCCGCACAAAAATAGAATGCGGCCTGACCGATGAGTTTGCGTTGGCTGTGAAGGAGAGCCAATGTTACGAAAACAAAGGTCATCTCCAGAAAAGCCAGCAGTGTCGCTAATAAGTGTTCCAAGGCCGTTACCGGGTTTCAGATTCCATTTTTTTCAGGGTTTCGCGGAGCAATTCCGCGCGCTTGACGCCCAATCCTTCCTCATCGAGCTCATCGCCGGAGGTTAGTTGCAGGTGGGCCGGGCTGATTTTGACGAGCAGATCATTGACCAGTGCCACGTTGAGTGAGGTGAACATATGCATGTCCACGCCGATACGCAGTGCGGAAAGCGCATTCAGCGCCTCTTCGAAATCGATGATGTATGAATGCCGCAGTTTGCCGTAGGAGCGTCCCACATGGTTTAATAACTTGTATTTGTTGTGTTCAAGGAGCATGGCCCTGGAATTTTTCTCGTGGACGATCAACTGGCTGATGACCGAGTGCAGGCGGTCGATAATCATTTTTTCCGATTCGCCAAGGGTGCTCTGGTTGGAAATCTGGAATAGACTGCCATGGTTTTCCGTCCCTTCACCGTAAATTCCCCGCACGGTGAGGCCGAGGGTGCGGATGCCCTGTATGGCCGAGCTGACCTGTCCGGAAAGCAGGAGCCCCGGCAGATGCAGCATGACCGAGGCGCGCATACCGGTACCGACATTGGTGGGACAGCAGGTCAGGTAACCGAGTTGGGGATCATAGGCGTAAGGAAGGTATTCGGCAAAGCAATTGTCGAGTTCATCGGCCAGCTTCCATGCTTTTTCCAACTGTAATCCCGGGGCCAGCGCCTGTATGCGCAAGTGATCTTCCTCGTTGATCATAACGCCGTGGGTTTCGTCGGAGCAAACAATCAGGGCGGCGCCCTGCGGCTGGCCGATGAGTTCGGCGCTGACCAGGCGGCGTTCGAAGAAAATCTGGCGCTGAAGTTCGGTCAGGTCATCCATCTGGAATTGGGACACGTCCTGTCCCATGCAGCAAGAGTGGCGGATGGCATCCTCAATCGAACTGCGAATATAGTCGCGTTGTTTCAGGTCGGCGGCGATCGGAAAAGGTTCTCCGCTGATATTACGGGCCAACCGGACCCGGGAGCAGATTGCGATATCGTCGCCGGGCCCGGACGCTTCGAGCCAACTGACGTTCTGTGATAAAAATTTCAAAACCTTCTGGCAAGTATCTTCGTTTTCCCTATCCATAACGACTTACTTTTTCTCCATGTTTTTCCGGATATCGTTGATGCGGTCGCGCAATTTGGCGGCGTCCTCGTAGCGTTCGTCCTGAATGGCGATTTCAAGCTCTTTCTGGAGCTCGATCAGTTCGCTCATCTGCCGGGGAGCGGCATTCTGGGCGTTGCCCGCAGGGCTTTTGCCAATATGGGTTTTGCCGCGGTGCATGTTGGGGATCGCTTTGTCCAGGATGGATTTGAAGACGTTGTAGCAATTCGGGCAACCGAGACGGCCGGTTTGGCGAAGTTTTTCGGAATTCCAGCCGCATTGCGGGCACCGGGGATCTCCGGCTGTTTCCGCGGCGGAGTCCTGTGCCGACGGTTTGGCGGAGGATTGTTGTTTGTCCGGCGTCTGGCCCAAAGCCTCGGTAAGACCGGGCAGGTCCAGCTTTTCGGTAATATTGTAGAGCAGTTGGGCGATATTGAAGTCGCCAATCCCCTGATCCTGTGATTTTTCCGCCGCACAGGCGGCACAGAGGTGAATGGCCTTCTTTTTACCGTCCATAACTTCCTGGATATGGATCGTGGCCTCGTTTTTATGGCAGTTATCACAAAGCATGGCTCTTACCCTCACAAAATGCTGTTGCTAAAATATAAGTGTAAACTTTGTAAAATACAAGCTCATCAGATAAAATCCGCCGCTTCATTGATTGATTATTGTCGAATTTGAAGTATTGTAATAAAAAATATTTTCAGGAGAATGACGAATGATTGAATGTGGAGTATATCAGAAGCTCAAAATCCGCCGGGAGTCCGATCACGGCTTGTATCTGGACGACGGCGAAGGCAATCAGGTATTGCTTCCGTCGAAATTCGTTTTGCCGCAGATGCGGATCGGGGATGAGCTCCGGGTCTTTGTGTACAACGATTCCGAAGACCGCCCGGTGGCAACCACCCAGGAGCCGCTGGCGACGGCGGGCGATATCGTCCTGCTGCGCGTTAAAGATGTCAACCCGGTCGGGGCGTTTCTGGACTGGGGACTGGATAAAGACCTGCTGTTGCCGTTCCGGGAGCAGTTGGAGCGCCCGGAACCGGGCGACCAGATACTGGTGCGGGTGAAACAGGACAAAGTCAGCGAGCGCGTCATCGCCACCGCCCGGCTGTTGAAAGGGGTGAAGCCGGTGCCGGAAAGGCTGCCGGTGGGCAGTTCGTTCAGGGCAGTGGTTCTAGACCGGAGCACTGTCGGTTACCGGGTGCTGCTGGATGACAAATACCAGGGGATGCTTTACCTCGGCGAGGTCCACGAACGTCTGTTTCCGGGCGACTATCGGACCGTTTATCTGCGCAAGGTCCGTGACGACGGGCGGGCGGACGTGGTCCTGCAGCAACCCGGTTACGAACATGCCATTCCGGATGCGGCGGATTCGCTGGAACAGGTGCTGCGCGAGAACGGCGGCGAGCTGAAAATCTCGGCCAAAACACCGCCCGGCGAAATCGAACGCCTTTTTAAAATGAGTAAAAAAACCTATAAAAAAGCCCTTGGCGCTTTGTATAAGGCGCACAAGGTGGAAATACTTGAGGACCGAATCAGGTTGACTGATTATGAGAAATCCTGATGAATTGAAAATTGAATTATCCGCCCTGAAAACGCGCGGCAACGTCTTTGCCGGGCGCAAAGAAGCGCGGGAAATGCATGAAATATTGAACGATGACGAATACGTACTGGCCCTGACTTCCGGCAACTACGACGGACGCAACTGGATCATGGCGGCCACTTCCGCCCGGATCCTTTTTCTGGACAAAGTCATGTTCGTCGGCATGAAGAAGCTGGAAATCCTGCTCTCCGATCTGAAGGAAGCGATTTGCGAGAAAAACGCGGCCCTGCTTTTTGTCCGCTCCGATGGGGCCCGCTGTATCGTGAAAAGTGTAAACAAGTCCACCGGCGCCGAATTTGCCGCCGCGGTCAATGAACGGCTGGAAGAATTGAGGAATCCGCCGAAAGCCGTCCCGCCTCCGGTTACGGTGGTGACGGAAAGCCGCCAATTCGAATACACCTGTCCGCATTGCCAGGCGCGCCTTGGCGTGGATAACGCCTGGATCAACCTGGACCTGGAATGTCCGGAATGCCGTCAGCCAATCCGTCCGCGCCCGACTCTGAAAACCATTGCACCGCCCCCCGGCGCCGAACCGGCCATACCGGAAGCACAACAAGAGAACGGCGAGAATGCGGAACTCAAACCGAATTCCGGTTATAAATACAGCACGTCCATTTTTTCGTGGTGGATATGGCTTTTGTTGGCGCTGATGCTGGTGATAGTGATTGTGGGAACGAGCCGTTGGAACAGCGGCAATTTTTCGTGCCGGGCCCGGACGGAGGAGGTTCAATGATACGTCTGTTTGGAAAAGATCGCGATCAATGAGTGATCAGGCGAAAAACCTGTGGACGATCGAAGCCATCGGAACATTTCATTCCGATATGCGCCACCGTTTCGAAACGCCGCGTCAGGGGGCTTTCGCCTTGAATTCGGGCGTTATCGAACTTTTTCCCGGGCATAATTACGAAACGGCGGTGGAAGATCTGACCGGTTTCGAACGGATCTGGGTGATTTTTCTCTTTCATCTGAACCGGACCTGGCATCCGAAGGTAACTCCGCCGGTGGCTCCGCCCGACCGCAAAATCAGTGTTTTCGCCACCCGTTCGCCGCATCGCCCGAGCCGGATCGGCATGAGCTGTGTTGAACTGGAAGGGGTCGAAGGGCGTTTGATCCGGGTGCGCAATGTCGATTTCTTGGACCAGACCCCCGTTCTTGACATTAAACCGTATATTCCACAGGCGGATTCATTCCCGAATTCCGCCGTCGGCTGGCTGGACGAGCTGACCCCCGAAATCTGGACGGTTGAATATCTGCCTGTTGTAAAAATCCAGAGCGCATTCATTTCGGATGCCGGCGGCCCTGATTTGATTAATTTCTGCGAAGTTCAGTTGACGCATGCCCCGCTCGACATCCGACGGAAACGCCTGACGGAGCTGGGCGGGGATTGTTACGAAATCGGTTGCCGGACTTGGCAGATTCGTTTTCGGGTTGATTCTGTCAGAAACCATATCTGTGTTGAAATGGTGCGTTCGAATTATTCCCAACAGGATTTATTGCCGGAAGCGGTCGACCGGTACGGCGATTTGGATATTCACCGCCGTTTCCGGTCCGAGTTTCCGGAGGTATAGGGGTGGATTTTAGAAAAGTTTCCAAAACAGCGGATTGACAAAAGCGGAAAAACGGTTATAATAATCAGTGGTTAATAACTAACCAATGGTTATCAATAAAACCGGAGAACATAAAAATGAGCAAATTGGCAATCAATGGCGGTGCGGTAAGCATCACACCGGAGAAGATCGAAGCAGAGAAGAACATTTTTGTCTGGCCGATTTATACGGACGAGGACAAGGCGGCGCTTCTCTCTGTGACTGAACAATTTAAAATGAGCGGCATCGACATTACCAAACAGTTCGAACGCGAATACGCCGACTGGATCGGTGCGAAATACGCCCTCGGTTATTGCAATGGAACCGCCTCTCTGCACGCGGCCATGTGGGCCTGCGGCGTCGGGGCGGGGGATGAAATCATCTGTCCGAGTATGACGTACTGGGCGAGCTGTACGGCGGCACTCAGCCTGGGGGCGGCGGTTAATTTCGCCGATGTTGACCCTGAAACGCTCTGCATTGACCCGAACGACATTGAGCACCGGATCGGTCCGAAGACCCGGGCCATCGTGGTGGTTCATTATGCCGGATATCCGGCGGATATGGACAAAATTATGAAAATCGCCCGCAGACATGGCGTGAAAGTGATTGAAGACGCTTCGCATTCCCACGGTTCACTCTACAAGGGACGGCAGACCGGAACGCTCGGCGATATTGCCGGCATGAGCATGATGACGGCCAAGGCGTTTGCCATCGGCGAAGCCGGATTGATGACGACAGACAATCAGGAACTTTTCGAACGCTGTGTTTCCTACGGACACTATGAACGCACCGGCATTGGCAGTCGCGCCAAGACTGAAGACCAATCCGTCACCGACCCCGAACTCCTGAAGTTTGCCGGGATTCCGCTCGGCGGGCGCAAAGACCGCATGAATCAGTGGTGCGCCGCGGTTGGCCGGGTCCAGTTGAAATATTATCCGGAACGCATCGTCGAAATCGACAACGCCATGAATTATCTCTGTGACCGGCTTGACGGCATCGACGGCTTGAAAGGGCACCGGCCTGCCGTCGGTTCAGGTCTGACCAAGGGCGGTTGGTATTTTCCGCTGTGCCATTACGACCCGGCGAAATTCGGCGGCGTGTCGGCGGCCCGATTCAGCGAAGCCGTTTGTGCCGAGGGCATAGCTTCCTGCCGGAGCGGCGCTAACTCTCCGCTCCATGTTCATCCGGTTTTTCATGAAGCGGACATCTTCCACATGGGCAAACCGACCATGATCAGTTTCGGTCAACGGGATGTACGGCAGGGGCCCGGTACACTGCCGGTGGCTGAAGGGCTTGCGGAACGGATTATCCACCTGCCGCGCTTTGTCAAATTCGATAGGGCGGTGATTGATTCCTATGTGGAAGTATTCCGCAAGGTCGCTGAAAACATCGACGAGCTCAAATAAGGGGATATCGAAAATGTTTATCGACATACATGCCCATGCGTACCGCATCGTTCCTCCGGCTTTGCCCGGAGGAGCCATGCCGTTTCCATCCATTGACGAGCTGCTCCGGCATTATGACCGGATCGGTGTGGAAAAGGCGGTCCTGATGCCGCTCATGGGACCGGAATTCTATATGCCGCAGGGCAATGAAGAAGTCCTGGAGGCGGCCCGGAATTACCCGGGGCGCATTATTCCGTTCGCGATGGTGCATCCGCATGCCGTCGGCAATTCCCCGGATGCCCCGCTGGGCGAGATGATGCGAAAATACAAGGAACTCGGGGCGAAAGGCCTTGGCGAAGCCATCTGGAACATGGATCTCGACGATCCCTGTTCGCTGAACTTTTTCCATCATGCGACGGAGAATGATTTGCCGGTAACGATTCATCTGGCGACGCAGATCGGCGGTACTTACGGGCTTTGCGATTTGCCGGGCATGCCCCGTTTGAGAAAACTCCTGAAAATGTTCCCGGACCTGAAAATCTTCGCCCATTCGCAGGTGTTTTGGGCTGAAATCAGCGAACTGAACCATCCCGACGAACGGAGCGGCTATCCGAAAGGCCCGGTGACCGGGGAGGGGGCGGTGCCGCAAATGCTTCGCGAGTTCCCAAACCTGTACGGCGACCTGTCGGCGGGAAGCGGTTGCAACGCGTTGTCCCGTGACCCCGAGCATGCGGTGAAGTTCCTGAATGAGTTTCAGGATAAATTGATGTTCGGGCTGGACATCTGCCGTCCTCCGAACGAAAATACCCAGCCGCTGGTCAACTTCCTGCTGAAGCTCCGCGACGAAGGGGGAATTACGGAAGAGGTCTTTCAGAAAATAGCACGTAAGAATGCGATAAGGATATTGAAACTGGAATAACATACAAACACCCGGAGGATTATGGCGCGTCCACTCAACCTTGAAATCATCGACACCATTAGAAAACGGATTCTTTCCGGAGAATTCGACGAACAACCTTTCCTGCCCTCGGAGCGGGTGCTGGCGGAATAGCTCGACACTGGTCGCGGCATCGTCCGCAACGCACTGAAAGCACTCCAGCAGGAAGGTCTTCTGCAACTGGTTCCGGGGCGGGGCGCCACAATCTGCCGGGGTGAATTGAAGCCGCGATTGGAGCGCTTCATCGTCTGCCTGCAGGATTACGGGCATTTGTCGAATTATGCCTATGAATTCATCGGACTGCTCAGCGGCATTTGTATGGCGGCTTCGGACATCTACGCGGAGGCGATTGTATCGTTCGCACGTGACGAACAGCTCGCCGACAACCTGATTTCGCGTTACCGCAAGGGCGATATCCAGGGAGCACTTTTCGTTGAAAAATTCTTCAGTGACGATTTTATCCGTGGATTGATGGACGCCGGCCTTCCCTGTGTAATCGCCAACGACGAAAGCAACTCGGAATGGATTCACAGCCAAATGGATTTCAGGTTGATCGGACGGACCGCGGGAAGCTATCTGGCGGCGGCCGGGTATAAACGGATCGGTATTGCGGCTGGGCCGCTCGATCACTATATCTACCGGGAGATCCTGGCAGGTTTCCGGGGCGCTCTGGCGGAAGAAGAACTTGCCGTTCCCCCGGAATGGATTGTCGAGGCGGACAAGGACGGAGACGCCGGGTACGGGGTGATAAAGGCGCTGTTGAGTTCCGATAATCGCCCGGACGCCATTTTCGCCATGCGTGACAACCGAGCTGAAACCATTTATCAGGTTTGCGCCGAGCTGGGGTTGAACATTCCGGACGATCTGTCGGTGATCGGTTACGACAATATTTCCTGGCCGGGAGGCCGGGAGGCCGGATTGACGACGATCGAACAGCCGGTTAACGACATCGGGCGTGCGGCGGTGGAACTGATCGAGGAGTGGTATTTGAACGGCAAAGTCCCGCAAAACCGGATTTTGCCGTGCCGCCTCCTCGAACGCCGCAGCGTAAAGAAAAAACAATAGCCGCCGGGATCAGAAACGCCAGGGAAAAACATTCTTTTCCGTTATTTCGTTTTGACCCAGCCACTCGACATGTCCATCGGTGAATACGGCGTTGATCCCGTTCAGGTGACGGAATCGCACATACCGGAATCCCCACGTTGGACCGGCGACATATGAGTTGGCGTCGATAAACAGGGCGGTTTGCGGTGATTTGATCAGATCACGGACTTTGACCCGGTCTTTTTCCGGCCCCTGAAATATCCGGTAATTCATTCCATAATGGACGCCGGCGGAACTGAGCTGTTTCGGCGTTGGCTCTTCGGGACAGCACAATAGCGATTTCTGCGAAAGCAGCGCCGACGCAACATAAGGTTTTATATGTTGTGAATTCGGCAGTTTGGATTCCATGATGGAGGCCCAGTATACGTTGTCGAGGTGGCTTTTTCCGGTGTCGTTGATTTTCACGCGCAACGGGGGAGGGCAGTCGTTATTGTCTGCGGCATAGGCGATCCAGCTTTTATACAGCGTGCGCAGATTGCCGACGCAGGACGCCTGCCGGGAACGCTGGCGCAAAGCGTCGGCGGAGGACCAGAACAATCCGCCCATAACCGCCAGAATGACAATGGTTACATAGAGTTCGATTATGGTGAAGTGATGTCGTTGTTTCATTGTTTTTCCCCTGTTTTCCGGAGTTCTTCGCCCAGTCCGGCCGCTTCCGTGAAGCCCTGGGCGGTCAGGGAGATGTTCACATCTTCGAGATTGTCGATTTCGCCATCCTGAATATTTTCCACCAGAGCCGCCGTATATTTGACGGTGGAATTGTCGGGATGCAGTTTCAAGGCCAGTTTCAGCATTTTTGTGGCCTGCTGGTGGGCTTTGTCATATTCTTTATTCATGAAATAAGAAAAAGCCAGATAATAATAACACCGGAGCGAAGTCTGTTCGTTGACCGGACCCTTCATAATGGTTTGAATTTCAGCAATACAACCGGTATAGCTTCTTTTGGGATTATCAGTCACCCGGGCGTTGGCGAAACAGGAGGACGCCTTGAGCAATGCCGGTTCGGCATCCGCCGGAATTTCGCCTATGATGTTATCCAGCACTTTGTTGACGGCATACCCTGTGCCGGCAATCAGGCACAGGATAGCGATAAGACTGATCAATCGTTTACGTTTTCTCATATTTATATCTTCCTGTTGGTTTATTTGATTTCCCAGACCGCGAACAACGCCGGCTGGTCTACCGTACTGAATCCGATTGAAGGCCAGGTTGAGAATTCGGCGTTGGGTTTTTCATAGCGGGAGATGCAGAGGCGTCCGTGATTCTTGTCGGTCCCCTGAATAGTTTTCAGCGGGATGGTCACGATTCCGTCCCATGATTTCGCATGACGTTTGGTTTGAACCTGCCAGTCGCCATTCCAGGCCAGACCGGTAGCGCGCCGCGCGGCCTGTCCGTAACCCGCGCCGACCATGCCTTCTTCGTTCATGATGACTGCCGTTTTGGGCGCCTGGAGAATATCCGCCTGAACCCCGTTGGGATTGAGGAGCAGAGTATAGTAGGGATAGGTCGTCGCTTCCGCCGGGACTCCGGGCGCGATACGGATTTCGAAGTCATCGTCATACCATACGCTTCCGTCCCGTTGAGTCTGTTCCGCCACGAGCTGTTCCATGTTGGCTTCATGGCAGGTGAATTTGAGATAGATGGCGTCTCCGGTGGCGAAGATCTTCACCTCCGTTGATTGAGTGGGCTGATCAAGCGTTTTGCTGAGCTTGAAAGGCGGAATTGTCGCGGCTTTTTCCCATATCCGGCTTTTCTCCGTCAGGTTTTGGGGCGTTTCCAATTGCAGGCGCGGAATCGTCAGTTTTTCCAGCTTGGAAACATCGACCGAAGGCGAAGGCTGGGAAGTCGATATTTTGCCTCCGCTGTTCCACTGCACGATTTTGCCGTCAATCGGGGCCACTTCAACGGGTACCTGGTCCATTCCGGCCTTGATCAGCATTTTCTTCATGCTTTCGCTTCCGCCGTAAGTATTTTCAAAGACCGGAGAGAAGCGCGGATCGCTGTATTCCAGATACCGGAAAAGCGTCCATATGATCTGCTGGGCGTCGAACGCGTCGCGCCCGTTCACATGCATGACGCCGTTTGCAATGTCGATGCCGCGTTTGCCGCCGCTGGTGGAAATAATGATGTTTGGGGTTTTGCTGTCGATTGCGGCAGTCGCTTTCAGGCGGCCTTCGATAAAATCGGTGAACATGGTCGTCAGAAATGCGGTATCCGAGGCGATGGCCGCCTTTGACCAGGCGAAATTATGATATTCGGACAGTTCGGAAAGGAAGATGTTGGAACGGCAATTCACGACCAGGGTATTTTCGCCTGCTTGTAACAACAGGGTTTTGGCGTTGATTTTTTTGCCGTTCAATACGATGTCGAGGATTTCGAAATCATAGTCGGTCGCCGCGATAAAACCGACCTCTGCTGGTTGTTCCGGCGTTATTTTGAATTCATAGCGGAGACGCCCCGCATCGCCGGATTTAGAGGAAACCACCTTTACCGTTCCGGGGATGTCCAGCAGGACCGGATATTGAACCAGTTTATTTTCCTGTAACTCAAAAGACGTGTCGAAACTGGTTTTGCCGTTGCGGACTTCGGCCGCAATCCCACCGCCGCGATAGTTGACCGGCAGGGCCGCGCCCGACCCGATGTAGTTGCTGTCGAAATCGATCCGGGCGTTTAACGGTTTGCGGGTACGATTGATTAAGACCGTCACCGCCCCAGCGCCGGTTCCGTACCGGACGGCGTCAAGCCCGGTGACGGCGGAGACGCCGGAAACCGGTTCCCAGCCGCGTGAGCTGACCTCGAGAAACACCGGGAGTTCCCGGTAAATCGCTTTCTGCGACATGATGATCTGACGGCTTGGAATGGTGCCGAGCTTCCAGCAGAACGAAATCAGTTCCCGGAGGAAATCCTGATAGGCGGCCCGGATATCTTCCGGGCTCATACCTTCCCAGTTCAGGTAATCGGAAATATTGAACGCGCTGGTGTACATGTGCAGATGCAGCGGCTTGTGACCGGCAAAAAGGCGGCGGCTCAATACATGGTGGTTGTCCTTTTCCATCATATGATGGGCGAGGCGTCCTTCAATCATATAGGCGTCGGGAGAAAAGCCGTACAGCGCATTCGGCTGGGTATTGCCGAACAGTCCGACTGTGAAGCCGTCTTTTTTCAGGGAGTGAATGAAGTCGGCATTGTGGCGGTAGGCCAGGCCGCGGCGGATGTATTTGCCTTTGCTGTCGTAACTCCAGCCCGGCAGGTAATACTCCAGTTCGCCGCGGTAAACATTGAACGAGTCGCCATCGGTAAAACAGTCATAGCCGAAAGCCCGGATATCATAATCCCGAACCAGTTCAGTGAGGTCGCGCCGCAGCAGTTTCTCATAAGGGGTAGCCCAGGGGAAGACATGACCGACCAGCCCGTAAGTATGTCCCCAGGCGCGGCGATATGCGGGGATTCCGTCCATTTCCGGAAACACATATTTTGCCATGCCCCATTTTTCGATCAATCCCTTTTCGATATAACTGATCAGATAAAAGGTAAGCAGGACGTCGGCGCGGTGATCGGCGTTTTCGAACATACCGGCACGTTCCTTAAGGTAGGTTTCGGGATTGGAACGGTCACCGGCGCCGCGTTCGCGCAATCTCTCCATGGCTTTGCGTTCACCGGCGGTCATGGGGAAATCCCACAATTCCTTGCGTCCGTAAAAATCGCCCTGCCGGTGGTACATGCCGAATCCCCATTCCAGACCGGCATGGGCGGCTCCGGCCATCAACGATCTTTTCCCGTTGAAATAACCGCCGCCGTAATGACCCAGCTGGAGGGCTTCGGTGTAACGGCCGCTGCCGAGCCGCGGGTCCACACCGGCGACGGCCCGGAAATTTTCGTCAAAAACCTGATAATAGTTCTGGACCACGTCACGCCATCCCGCATTATTGCGGCTGACCGTCAGGATAAATTCAACGCTGTTTTTGCCGCCGGGAGGCAATACCGTCCTCGTTCCGAAGAACATGCGCGATTTGCGGTCGATCCCGCGTTCCAGATAACTGGTGGAGATGATCGGCGACATTCCCAGCGCCAGGACATATTTCCCACTGCTCAGAGCCGTGAGCGGAAACGTGTCGTCCAGTTGGCTGTATCTGGCCGGAGCTTCGGAGGCCGATACTTCATGGTTGCCATTCCAGTACCGCTCCGTACCGGAAAGTTCCAACTGAATGCGCAGGGAGGGTTCAAGCCAGCATTCCAGCTCCGAACCGTTCTCCAGTTCCACTTGCCAGCGCAATACGCCCCGGTCGAGGAAAAGGGTATGGTTGGCCCGTATGCCTCCCGCATAGGTCTGGCTGACGGTGATTTTTCCGTCTTTGGCAATGACGTTTTCCGTCTCCGGTTTGCAGACCAGTATCGTCTTGCCGTTGCGCAGTTGAAAGACGGCGCCAACCGGCAATTCAATATCTTCAAGCCCCTTCAGACTGAAAGGCTTGTCGTTGAACTGCCAGGAACCTGATATCCCCGGATAAGCGGCATTGCCGGTCAAGTCAAGGGCCGAGGCCGTCAACGCGAACGAGGCCATCAGTAAAAAACAGATTTTTTTCAGCATATAAAATATTCCTTGAAAGTATTAAAGATCGGGATTCCAACGGGCGTCGTCACGGAACCAGCCGTCGATTTTGCCAGCGTACAAACCAAATGCTCCCGCCTGCATGTTTTCGGCATGGAAGTCGGCAAAAAGCAGATTGTAGGAATTCTGGTGCCAATCGATGGGGAAATTGGTGATGAACTCACTGTAACGGGGGGTAAAGTCGGGAGCCCGCAACGAGTCCGTGATGTATGCGACATAAGACGGCTTCTGAATTTTACTGGATTTTTTGTTCAGGGTGACGACGCCGGCCGAGGTATTCCGGCCCCACAGATATGCCACGCCATATGAAGATTTGTATTTCAGGGTTCGATTGTCTGCCGGGCAGACAATCAGCTTCTGGCGAAGTTCATCATTCGCATTGTATTCGGTCAGATATACGGGCCAGTATTTCCAGGTAGTGCTGTATGAGGCGTCGTACTGCCAGGCATAATAACCGTCGTTGTCCTGCACATAGGCGCTGGCCAGAACTCCCCATTGCTTCTGGTTGCTCAGACAACTTGTCCGGTTCGCGGCCGCCCTGGCGCGATTCAGGGCGGGAAGCAGCATAGCCGCCAGAATCGCTATGATGGCAATGACAACCAGGAGCTCAATAAGTGTGAAAGATTTCTTCTTCTTCATGTTTTACCTCTTGTTTATAATTTTATAATCCCGGCGGAGTCGCGGGGAATGAATTGCATGGGTACGGTGCATATCTGCTGTTTCATTTGCAGGTTGTCCAGTCGTTTCATCAGCATGTCTTCGATCACGTCGGCGACCTTGCTTTCTTCACGGCTGACGCTGGCGATCGGCGGGTCGAAATACTCGGACATATCGCCGTTGTTGAATCCGCAAACCGCAATGTCTTCCGGTACGCGCAAACCGCGTTTTTTCAGGTGACGGATCAATGCCGCCGCGCATTCATCGGTCGAAACCAGAAATGCGTCGAATGGGATTTCGCCGGGATAAGTCCGGTCCAGATATTCTCCGTAGGCGTCCCATCTGAAATAGTTGTTCAGATTGTCGGACAGGACAATATTCAGCAGATGGCTTTTATCTCCGGCGAACCCGATATTATTCATTTCCTCCAGAAATAAATCTGCTTTCCGCGAGAAACTGCTGAAAAAATAAGCGGGATTGCGTTTGCCCGCCTTTGCAAAATGCTCCAGCGCTCGCCGCACGGCGGGGCGTTCGTCGATAACCAGTTGGTCAAATGGAAGTTCCGGGTCCGGCTTATTCACCACCAGAATACAGGCCGGCAGATTTTTCAGCAGGGATATGAACGGTTCCTGGTTATTTTCACGACTGATATCCTGCAGGATGACCGCATCGACCCGGTGATCGATGAATTCTTCAAGACACTGTTTGATGACTTCCGGGTCACTGAGGCTGTCGGCGACATGACAGGCATAGCCTTGTTTATACATGCGGACCGATATATCGCGCACCTGACGGACGGAAGAATGCGGCGGAGCCAGCGACCACAGGAGCCCGATGCTGTTGGTCGAGCCGCCTCGGAGTTTGCTGGCGAACAGGCTGGGACGATAGTTCAGCTTTTCGGCGGCGTCCATGATTTTCCGGCGGGTTTTCTCCGCCACCGGAGCTTTGCCGCTGAACGCACGGGTAACTGTCATGGCGCTGACCTGTGCCAGCTTGGCCACTTCATAAATGTTCGAGTTTCGTCTCATTATTTCCTTGTGATATCGATAACATGTTACCAATAACATGTTATCGATATCAGTATACAGCCGGGGTAATGTTTTTGCAAGCCCCCAATCCAGAAAAAGATTGTTTTTTTTGGGGAACTTGACCGATTTTCTGTAAAAGGGTAGGGGATTCTCTCCGCAGAGCGCCGTTCATGTGACATCATGAACCGGTGGGAGGGCAAAAAAATGGTGAACCCGGCGAGACTTGAACTCGCGACCTCTTGCTCCGGAGGCAAGCGCTCTATCCAACTGAGCTACGGATTCGCGTGGAAACTTAGTAAATATACCCTTTTTTTTGATAAAGTAAAGTTCGGAAGTGAAAAAATCGGATAAATTCACCCCGACAACTCCAGGATGATGGAAAATCCGATAAAAACCGCCGAACGATATTGATTTTGCGCTCGTCCATGGTAAAGTTACCCCTTATGGCACACAAAAACACAAACATCCGTTATCATGGCAACCCGCCTTATCTGGCGGCGGCGGTTCACGGTGGACCGGGCGGCATCGGTTCCGCCAACGGTCTGGCGCGCGGTCTTGCCGAATACTGCGGGGTCGTCGAACCCTTGCAGGGGGCATATTCCGTTGACGCGCAGGCCGAGGAATTGTACCGGCAGCTTTCCGATGTTGCCCCGTTGGTACTGATCGGTCATTCCTGGGGCGCATGGCTGGCGTTGATCGCCGCCGCCCGGTATCCGGGATTGGTCCGGCAACTGGTCCTGGTCGGCAGCGGAGCGCTGGATGCACAGTATCTGCCGCAGTTGGTGGGACGGCGTCTGGCGCATTTCGATGAAGCCGAACGCAAGGCGTATTTCGACGCCATTGACATGTTGGAACAGGATTCGACAGACAAGGATGTCCACCTCCAGAGATTAGGGCAACTGGCGGACAAAGCCGATACGTATTCTCCGCTGGAGATTGAGAGCGAACCGGTTGTCAACGATGGTCGAATGTACGCGGAAGTCTGGCCGCAAGCCGCCGAAATGCGCAAAAGCGGAGAACTGTTGTCCCTGTTCCGGCGGATATCGTGTCCCCTGACCGTGATTCACGGAGATTACGACACCACACCGCCGGAGGGCGTGACCGAACCGTTGAAGCGGGCCGGAATTCCATTCACCCCGTATATCCTGAAAAACTGCGGCCACACGCCATGGCGCGAGAAATACGCTCGCGACGACTTCTTTCAAACCCTGAAATTGATCCTTGATTTATAAAATTCAATAAAATTCTTAATATACTATTGACATTCTTAAGTATGTCATGTATTATTAGAAGTGTAACATTTTATTGGAATGTCTTATGAATAAAAAGCATCGTTATCAGGAATTGGTTGAACTAATCATCGGTGACTATTGCCGTCGGCTTGCGCCGGGGGAACTGTTGCCGGGATTGCCGGAGCTGTGCCGGAAATACCGGACCAGCGAGATAACGATCAAAAAGGCCATGTCGCTTCTGGCGGAAAACGGTCTGGTCAAACGCATTCCGGGGAAGGGGACCGAGGTGCTTGATTCTCCGGTTCTGCGCAGTTCGACGCCGTTCTGCGTCCCGCGCTATAAATTACGGATTCTGACGCTGGAAAACTGGAGTTTCTCCGATTACCTGGAGGAACAGGCCGCCCGGTATTCGAAACTTAACCCGGAGGTGGTTCTTTCCGTAAGCCGCAAGGCCGTCGAGGGAGAACAATATGACCTGATCGCAATGAATGAACGGGGGTGGGTCAATGCGGATACTGAAACGTTGTGTCCGCTTGAACGTATTCAAGGACTCAATTTAAATCCCGATTCATTTGTCCCGGAGGTATTGAAGTTCTGTCGCCGTGACGGGCAGCTTTATATGCTGCCGCTGGGGTTCAGCCCGCTGGTCTGCATATTCAATCTCGACCGGCCGGAGATTCGGCAGATCGATTGGCGGAATCTCCAGACATTCGACCAGTTCACCGAAGCCATGCTGACGGTGAAAAGTGAAGAATTGCGTTATCCGTTTTTCTGTATGTCGATGGACCCCGGCACCTGGGGACACTTTATTCACAGTCACGGAGGACGGATTGAGGACATCGGCAGTCCGGAGGCCCGCGCCGGACTTCAAGTCATGTACGACATGCTGCATAAACATCATATTTGTCCGGTTGTCAACGACTACACGTTTCACTGGAATTTGTTCAATACCGGCCGTTTCATTGCCACATGGGGCAAATACGGACGAATCCGCAATAACCCGAAAATGCGATTGGGGATTGCTCCCCTGCCGCATGCGAATGAGAAGAACGGGTCGTTATTCCTGGAGGGAGTGGCGATTCCAAAAACTTCCCGGAATATTCCGCAGGTCAAGGATTTTCTGAATTTTCTGCTCGGTATGGAGTCCCAGCTTGATTTATGTGCGAAAACGGACGGGCTCAGTACACAGAAAATCGTGGCGGAGTACCATCTGGAAAAATCTCATCGCCGCACAGACGGTTGCAGAAACCTTGTAAGTGAACTCGAATATATGCGTCTGGTGCCGGATTCCCCGTCCGTCAGCCGCTTGATCCGTAATATCACCGTACCGCTTCAATTACTGACGTTGGGTGTGTACAGCCCGGCTGAATTTTGTGCGGAAGTTATCGGAAACAGTATAAAATAAACTAGAATAAGGAGCTATGCAATGAAATGGAAGAATTTTACACTTATAGAGCTATTGGTAGTTATCGCTATCATAGCAATACTTGCGGCGATGTTGCTGCCGGCATTGAATTCGGCCCGTGAGAAAGGACGGCAAACCACATGCCGCAACAACCTGAAAGGCGTCGCCTTAACCTGTTACTCTTATATTGATGACAACGACGGTCTGGTGCCGTCCTACAACAACGGCTATACGCTTTACCCCGTTGCCCCCTATAGTGCATGGCTGAATTATGCCATGCTGGTCGACTACATGAAAAAAGTCGGCGGGGCTGCGGACGATTGGTTGCCGTATCGCTATCTGATGAAGAACAATATTTCTCTTTATCTGAGCAATCGGGCAAAGGCAGGCTGCTGGGCCTGTCCTTCCACAACGCCGGACGCCAAAGACTGGGGCATGGATTATGGGGAGAGCCAGAGTATTGCCTGCAGTGCCTATAATACTAAGATCAATGACACCGCCAAAAAGTTGCGGCTGTTCAAAAGCAATATGATCAAACGTCCGGGCAGTATCCTCTTCTGGAGCGAATCCCCAGTATACCATGTGGACTATCACCAGGAAATGGATGGCAAAAACGGGATCAACTATCGTCATAATGGTACGGCCAATTTGTTGATGTTCGACGGGCATGTGGAAAGCCGCAAGCGCGGAGAAGTTCCGGCATTTCCGGACAGTACGCAAGCACCTCCCTACGAACCATGGCTGTAAATAAGGAAAATGAAATGAAGAATGTCTTGCTTGAACGGGATTTGAACCCCGTCGGATTTGAAAAAATACTTCGTCTGGCACCAAATTCGCGTTATGAATTCAGGATGGCGGCCTATGCTCCCGGTTACGGGCTGGATATCCAGGCGATCATTACCGAAGTCGCGGGGGGCAGGGTGGTGAGTCGTCAGGACATCGGCTGGTTCGCATTTTTGCCGCGAACCGAATTCAGATTCGAATTTCACACCGAGCCCACTTCTGATTACCGGTTGGGACTCTGTATCGCAGAAGGACGTGAGGCTAAGCTGGAGATCGAATACATTGCATTGAATTCTCTGGAGCCGTTGACGGGGCAAGGCGCTTATACGCATTCCATTATGCATCGTTTTGATCCGGAAACCGTGCCGCTTGCCGGATGGCAGGCCGAGCAGATCGTTTTCGCCGGGGCGATAAATCAGACGACCGCGCGGATGCTGGCGTTCCAGTCCGGCGCGGCGTATGAGGCGATAACGCTTGAGGTTATTCCGCCAGACAGCATTCCCGCCACATGTTTTGAGGTGCGAATGATCCGAGATCAAGTGCTTCCCCCGGCGCGTTCGGTTGCGCTTGCGGCAGAGGGGCGTGTCGGCTGGTGGATCACATTCGAGCCTGATGGTTCACTTACCCCCGGAATCCATACCGGGGCGTTGCGGATTATGGATCATGAAACCGCGTTGGAGGAGTTGACGCTGATTCTGGATATTGTGGACTTCCGCCTGCCGGAACCGGATATCGCTTATCTGCAGTATCACACTGAACGCTACATTTCCGGTGAATTCCTGACGGACAGCCTGCGCCGGGCTTATTATGAGGACATGCGTCGCCACGGCATGAATACGGTGACGGTTTACAACAACCCGGATGTGAACGGCACTGAATTCGACCTGGATCACAACTGGCAGTTTTCGTCCGAAGAGCTGGAATTGCGCCGCCGCCGGAATTCCGCGAATTCTCCGGACCCGGAGAACCGCAAATTCAATTATGGTCTGGCGCAGGAGATGACATTGATTGCCGAAGCCGGACTCGGCGGGAGTTTCCCCGTGTTGTGGCTGGCCGGGAAAATGGCCTACAGCGAGGACCGCAACGACTGGTGGGGCGGGATGAATGCGGTTCTGCTCAAGGAAATATATCGGAGCTGGAACCCGAAGTGGGCGCGTCCGCTCTATTATGTCATTGATGAGCC
>CALABZ010000118.1 GCA_937888615.1 uncultured Lentisphaeria bacterium
TAAGTGTCGAAGTAGGCGCGGATGTCGCCGCCTGCGGGACCGAACCCCTGATAATAACGGTCAAGAATTTTGGCGGGGTCCGCGGACGGATTCCACATCATTTTGGGGACGAGGAAATAATTGGGGCCCTGGGTGGCGAAATCCTTCTGGGCTTCACCGTACATGCCGACAAGTCCCGCCTGGTGGAGGCGCGGCATATTTTCGCCGATCTGCCGGGTGAAAATATACGGCATGCTGAGCCAGTAGTGCATGCCCCAGTATTCGCGGCCGATGATTTTCGGATTTTTGCTCTTCCATTTTTCCAGCCGGTCATAAAATTCCTTCTTCTCTCCCGGCTTGACAAAGTATCCTTTGCTGAAAGTCATTGAAATATAAAGGTTATCCTCGAAGATATCGATGTTGTCCGGGGCGTTGCGGTAGGAGGTGTAGGCAAACATGGCAACGCCGCGCCCGGGGTCGCGTTTTTTCACTTCGCGTGCGATATAATTGGCGTAGGCCCAATGGCGATTGGAAAGATCGGGCAGGCCGTGGCTGTAATCCGTTCCCGGTTTATCCAGCTTCCGGCAATTCTCGCATTCACAGAACCCAAAGCCGTCCGACGGGGATATTGAAGCAATATCTTTATTCTTATTGATCGGGTTGTTGAGTACCTGTTCGACAATGTAGTTGCGGAATTCCGGGTTGGAGGTACAGCAATGCGGTCCGCGGCGTTCTCCGCCGTACATGGCCAGCCATTCCGGGTGTGTTTTATCGATGCCCGCTTTGAAGACATAATAAGACCAACTGTGTCCGGACCATGCCCTGACGGCCCAGCCGAGTCGTTGGCGGCGGCACCATAGGCCCATTTCGGCGGCGATGCCCTTCGGTTCAAACTTCATATAGCTGAGCTGGAAGCCGCGAATGGCGAATGCCGGTGCGGAGCGTCTGCTGAAATCGACCGGCGGCGCCCAGGTCCGGCGCGGTACGTCTTCGCCGTCCGTTCCCGGCCAGAGCCAGGCGATGCCCTGTTCTTTCTCCAGGAAATCATAGACGCCAAAGAGCGTTCCGCCTCGGATGGTGGCGACTTGCGGCTTGCCCGGTCCGTCATCGCCCCAGATATACAGTTTTCCGTCTTTTGCGGTGATGATGAACTCTTCCGTGGCCAGCTTGTCGGTGTAGAAAGGCTGTTTTTTCAGGGTCTCGCAACGGCCGACGAAGAAGCCGGCGTTCGCCGCCTCCGGTTGATTTTCCGCGATGGCGCGGGCGGGAAGCCCGGTACTCTTCGCGAGATAAGCGGCGAGTTCTTCGGCGGCGAATTTTTCCACCGGAAGCGGCTTGCCCGGATAGGCTATCAGATGCTCGGCGGCAGAGAGCAGAAGTACGGCTCCACTCAGAATTATGGCGGAAATTGCTTTTTTCATGTAATGATCAATCCTTAATTTGTTTGTAGCCAATGGCCTTCGGTACGAAGAAATTTTTCGAACATCATCACGCCTTTTGCGGTTCCCTGGTCGTCGGGGCCCGCGATCAGCAGGGCTCCGCCAAGAGGACGGATGAAATAACTGCCGTTGCCGGGATAGGCTTGATCGGCGTCTTTTGATTCATATTTGGCCAGCAGTCCGGCGGCCAGCGGATTCCGGCGGCCGTTGCCGATGACGATTGCCGTCGGATACTTCGGGTCGGGTTGTTCGGCATTTTCAAATGCCGGAAGCTCCATGCCGGTGAGGCGGCGGATTTCGGCGATCAGCGTTTCCGGTTTGGGCCCGGCGAAATAGATGGCCGCCTGGATTTTGCCGTCGCGAATCAGTTCGGTGCGGTTCCAGTAAAGGGACGGCTTCACTTTTCCGGCGGTTTCATCCTTCAGGGAGGCCAGGAGTTCGAGCAAGGCTTTCTTTGCTTTCGGATAATCCTGCGGGGAGGGGTTGACGATTGTCCGCCCGCTTTCGGTCTCTCCGGTTTTTTCGGGGCCGCAACGCAGGATGCCCTGCGGTCCGATGATTTTTGCCAGCCGTTGGCGGATCGAAGCGGCCTGATCCGCGGAACCGTTTCTCTGCAAATAATCCGCGTACCAGGAGGCGATGGCGCAGAGATTGCCTTCTTCCAGTCCGTCGCGGACTCCTTCCCAGAACGGACAGTCGGCAATGGGGACCGAATAGTCGTCCTGTACGATATAGGATACGAAGCGTTCGCCGCCGGAGCCTCCGGCTTCCCCTCGGTCGCCGTAGTCGCAATAATAGAGCCAGCTTTTGAAATAAGGGTTGACGGCGCAGTTTTGCAGGCCGTTCAGCCAGGAATACCAGCCGAGGTAACGGCTCCGATAAAGCGGTTTGCGAAATTCCGAGCCGCGCCCTTCGCCTGCGCCGTAGGAGCCGATGACCGCGTCCGGCCGGGTCTTGATTTCACCGCTTTTCACCCGGGACACGAACTCCGGGGCGTAACGCTGATTGAAAGTCCACAGTCGAACCAGCGGCGCGATCTCATTGAAAAATTCCGGGTGCACGCCGCCCGGACTGAACGTGCTTGTGCAGTCCCAGCCATAGGCCGACATTTTTTTCGCCCAGGGGAGCCATTCGCGGCGAAGCTGGTCCATGCTGAGTTCGTCGCCCAGGCTGGTGATCAGCATGTCAACGCCTTTTTCCCGGATATAAGTGGAGACCTGCCCCGCGAACCAACCTCTGGCCTGTTCGGCGACGCTTTCCTCAAGTTTCAGCCGGGCCGGATTGAAGTATTGTAACGGTGAAACCCTGAAATTGATCAGGCCATGCGAAACAGCTTGTTCCATCCAGTCGTCCAGCGCGCTCAAATCGAGCTCCGGGAACTTCCCCTGTCGGATTTCTTCCGCTCTTTTGCCCAGGGTCCGGGCGTTCAGGGGCTCGTCGGTGCCGCGAATTTTCATTTTATCCGGTATTACCGGCGAGATCAGCGACCATTCCACGCCGTGTGATTCCAGATCCCGTGCGAAACGGAGGGCGGCCGGAACGTTTTCCGGCGAACCGTATACTTGTCCGGCCGCCGCCAGGCTGATCGCCCTCTGGCGGGGCAGGGCGACCGGATAAACCCGGACTTTGACTGGAATGGTTTGTTCCAGCCCGCCGGCGAAACTGAAATGGAGTTTCACTGGATATTCGCCCGGCGCGAGATTGCGGGAATTGACCCGCAGCCAGACGATCGCGGTGTGCCCGGGAGCGGGAAGCTCGAACTCTTTTTTCCCTTTCGGGGATACGTATTCGGGAGGGATCAGCCAATAAGGGTATTCCGCCACCTTGCCCTTGCGGGTCCAGGGGATGGGGTCGGGGGCGGCTTGAATCAGGAACTCCAGATTCCGGAGCGGTATGGATTCGGATTCGATCCGGCAGGAGGCGTGCGGGATGGAGGAGAGCGGAGTGATGTTCAGTTGGAGGCTCTCGTATTCATCGATTGCCATGTCGGCCGTCAGGTCGGAAATGATTTCATTTGCGGCCGGGAGCGGAGGAGTGAAGCGCGGACCGTATTGTTCGCCGCGGTCCCATTCGCGATTCCAGAAGAGGACTTTGCGGTCGCCATAATCGGAGTCGCTCAGTTGCTGTTTTCGCATTCGGGACTGGTTCAACGGTTCGGCTTTTCGGATGACGTTGCGGATAAGTTCGAGATAGGGGCCGGCGAGGGGGGCTTTTCGAGTACGCATGCGGAACAGTTCGGGGCCGAGATAGAATACCCGGCCGTTGCCGATTTTCGCCTCGCCGGCCAGGCACAGCCTGCCGTTGCCGATGATGGTTTGCATCGGAGGGGCGACGACGGCCAGCGGAGCGGCGGTTCCGGTCCATGAGGTTTCGATTCCCCGCAATATATCGTTGCCCGGTATCAGAACCCTGCAGTCATCCGCTCCGCCGGAAACGATTGACTCAATCCCGCACCATGCCAGTTTCTTTTCCCTGACCAGTCCGGCCGGCCCTCCGCAGATCATATTGGGGGCATGGCTCATCAGGATCAGGGTGCCGCCGGACGACACCCATTTCTCCAGTTTTTTCATCGCCGCGGCGTCGAGGGGTGCCTTCAGGGAATGAGCGATAATCAGCGTTCCGTACTGGTCCAGTTCGTCGAGCGGCAGTTCGCCTTGAAAATTTTTGTAGACATAGGTTTCGGACTGGGAGATCACAATGGCGTTATTCACCAGGATTTTTATTTCATGGACGCCGTAGGAGTTGCCGCTTACGGCGATGGGCCGAGGGTCCTGCCCAGTCATGAGAGCGGTGAAAAGGGTAAGAGCGGAAAGGATCGTTGCTTTCAATGAGCTGTGCATAAACGGTTCCTTGCATGTTGTTGTGGGAACGTTCCCATTTGTTGTTTAATCATTATTATATAGGAGCAGTTGAAATTTGTCAATCCCTGAAAAGTAGAAATTAAGATAAAATTTTGAATGGCATCTTGACAAGTTGCTTTTTATCATGTATATATTATAAATATGTTTCAATTTGGGAACGTTCCCATAGGCGACGACGAGGACTTGATATATGTCGACAACCATTACTGAAATCGCAGAAATGACCGGAGTGTCGAAATCAACCGTGCACCGGGCGCTTTCCGGTTCCGCGAAGATTCGCGGCGATATCCGCAAACTGGTGCTGGAGTGTGCCGCCCGCCATCATTACCAGCCCAACCTGTCGGCGAGAGTATTGGTGGGAGCCCGGACATATCTGGCGGCGATTCTCGCCAATGACTTCGGCAATATCCATTTCGCACAGTTTCTGCGGGGGGCGGGGGAAGCCGCCTCCGGCGCGGGGTACCATTTGCTGACGGCTTCCAGCGAAAAGGAACTGGTGAATCTCAAGCAGTTGGGGCTGGAAGGGGTTATCGGTTTCTTTCAAGAGGACCTGGAAGCGGAGTTCGACGGTCTTCCGACGGTTAATCTGGTTAAGGCGTTGCCGCCGGGAGGGAGGAAGGACAGTTGTCTCAACAGCGAAGTGGCTTGCGGCACCCTTCAGGTCATGCGTTATCTGATCGGACTGGGGCACCGGAGGATCGGGCATGTGACATTGTCGATTCCCAGGGACCGGGATGTGAAGACCAAGCTTTCCGAATATCGGCATGCCCTTAAAGAAGCCGGAATTGCGTATGACCCATCGCTGGTGGTCCGTTCCGAACTTTATATGGAGCAATGCGGCTACGAAGGGGCGATGACGTTGTTGACGCGTCCGGACCCGCCGACGGCGATCTTTGCGCTTTCGGACATTCTGGCCGCAGGCTGTTACCGTGCGGCGCGGGAGTTGAAACTCCGGGTGCCGCGCGACATTTCGATCTGCGGCTATGACGATAAGGAATACTCTTCTTTGCTGTACCCGTCGCTCACCACCGTCCGTACCCCCTACAAGCTGCTGGGTGAACGTGCGATGAAAATGCTGATCGCCAGAATTGAAGGCGAATCGGGAATGGATGAGGAGCCATTGCTTCCGGTGCTGATACCGCGGGGATCAGCGACCCGTCCCCGTAAGATTTCCACGAACAACTTATCCGAAAAAAAAATATAGGAGAATATGTGATATGCTCAGTAAATTTCATCATGCAGGCCGTCTTATTTTTACACTCATTGAGCTGCTGGTAGTGATAGCAATCATTGCCATTCTTGCGGCCATGTTGCTTCCGGCGCTCAACCGTGCTCGTGCCGCCGGACAAAAATCCGCATGCATCAGCAACCTCAAGCAAATGGGTTATGCCCACACCATGTATCAGGAGGATTATAAGTTTTACTGCAATAACGGTTCCTCTTCCGCTCCGTACTGGTATAACCTGCTTTATCCATATCATCGCAATCCGGCAATATACGGCTGTCCGGCCGACCCGGTGCGTTCCTATCGCGGCGCCACCCGTTACGCCTACGGCAGTGCGGCTAACTCCGGTCCGCAGGATACCTATGTCCTGGTCGGCGGACTCGGTTATCTTCATAATGGCGATATGTCTTATCTCAATACGCCATACAAGAGATTGACTGCATTTCGCCGGCCGAGTTGGACGATGTACGCCTCGGACGGAACCAACCATTGGGTCAGCGCTCATGCCCATTCCGCAAGTATGCTGTTGCCGTACACTTCGACGACCCGTTATCATGCACGTCATCAGGGGAGTGCGAATTCCTTGTTCCTGGACGTTCATGCGCAAAATTATTCTTTGGCCTCCGCATCATCGGAACCGTGGCGGGGAACGGGGACCACGTTGCCCGCCACGGAAGAGAGCGTCAACTGGTTCTGGCGTGGAAGCGCCAACGGTTCAGGCACTTATTGACGGGATCATAGGGAATTCCAATCCATCAATCATCCCGGACCATTATCGGAGAATTTCATTCAGGGCGGAAGATTTCCGGAGCCGATACCAGCAAAAACGAGGAAAGATATTTTACCTTCCGCGTCAGGATGAAGGCGGCTCCGGGGATTCTTCCGTTTTTTTTATTCATATGTTCAATTTATATGTTAATATTGAAAAAACAATTATTTTTCATTCAAAATTACAAAATGAGGTTGAAAAAATCCGATTCCTGTGTTATAATAAGCTCAATTACAATGAGCATATAAATATAATTATGGAGTTCTCACGATGGTATTCTGTAACGAGCCCGGGCAGCCATCCCCTGTAGACTGGCACTTTGTCAAAGAACTTTCAGCACCCGCGAAACCGCATTTCCGCTGGAGCCGTACTTCGGCGCGGGCGAATGAAGCGGATTTGGGCGGCGGAATCAAGTTCCAAGCGGATTTTCCCGATCCCGACCGAAAACTGGAAACTGCCTGTGACGACTTGAGCAATTTCTTCAATTGCGCCGGACTCTTGCACGCGAGGACAGGCGCCTATCAAGTCATTCTGGAAAAAGCCGACACCGGCGTTTTTGAATCCTATCGGCTGGTGGTCGAGGCGGGTTCCTGCCGGATTCAGGCCGGGGATACGGAGGGAATCCGGCGCGGCATTTATTATCTGGAGGATCTGTTGCTTGGGGCGGACGGGCCATTTCTGCCGCTTGGCGTCATTCAACGCAAGCCGTGGCTGAAGAGCCGGATATCCAGGTGCTTTTTCGGGCCGATCAAGCGTCCGCCGTTGAACCGGGACGAATTGCTTGATGATGTCGATTACTACCCGGACCAGTATTTGAATAAGCTGGCGCACGAAGGGGTGAACGGCCTGTGGTTGACGATTGAGTTCCGGCATTTGTGCGAAACTTCCTTTACCGGGGCGATTCCCGGAGCGGAAAAGCGTCTGAGCAAGCTCCGCGCCACCGTGGAGAAATGCCTGCGGTATGGGATTAAAATCTATATTTTCTGCATCGAGCCGCGCGCCATGGCTCCCGATGAATCGTTGCTGCTTCACAATCCGGTACTGAAAGGGGTGGAAGCCTATAACGGGCATTATTGTTTCTGTCCGTTCAGTGAAACGGCGCAGAAATATCTTTACGAGGCGACGAACCGGCTTTTGAGCCGGATTCCGGGGCTGGGCGGCATCATCAATATCAGTTTCGGGGAACGCCCGACGACCTGCCTCAGCACGAACTTCGGCGGTGATTGTCCGGTCTGTTCCCGGAAAACGCCGGGCGAAATCATTGCGGCCGCGTTGGGCCCGATGGTGCGCGGCATGAATGACGCCGCCCCCGGCGCCGAACTGATCAGTTGGCTTTATGTCCCGGAAAACAGGACCGGATTTTCCTGCCCGGAGCAGATGCTTGATGTCGCGAAAAAATTGCCGGAAAACGTAGTCTTGCAGTATAATTTCGAGTCGGGCGGAGGTAAAGAGCAACTGGGGCGTTTTCGTCACGCCGGAGACTATTGGCTCTCGTACGTTGGCCCCAGCGATATTTTCTCCCGGGTGGCCGTCGCCGCGAAAACGGGCGGCAATGCGGTTTCCGCCAAGATTCAGGCCGGCTGTTCCCACGAGGTGGCGACGGTGCCGCTGGTCCCGGTGCCGGGATTGCTGTATCGCAAGTACAAATCAATGCACGCACTGGGTGTTTCCCATGTCATGCAGTGTTGGTATTTCGGCAACTATCCGGGGGTTATGAACAAAGCCGCCGGGGAACTCGCTTTCGAGGAATTCAACGATTCGGAGGCCGATTTCCTGTCCCGCCTCGCCGCGCCCGAATGGGACGGATATGCGGACCGGATCGCGGAAATATGGAAAATTTTCGGAGAAGCATACAGTCATTATCCGTTAGAAAACATGTTCCAGTATTATGGCCCGATGCATGACGGCGTGGTCTGGCCGCTCTACCTGTTTCCGACGGACAAACCCCTGGCGCCGACGTGGAAACTCGAATACGGGACCAGCGGCGACTGCTACGGCGAATGCCTGGGCGATTTCTCCCTGGACGAAGCCCTGGCCCTGTGCGCCGAAATCACCGCCCGTTGGGAAGAGGGCATGCGGAAACTGCGCGAATTGGAACCGCTTTGCCGCGATTCCGAATCCAATCGCAAAGATATTTCGCTGGCGGAAGCCCTCGGCGTTCTGTTCCGGAGCGGCTATCATATCCTGAAGTTTTACGCTTTGCGCGACGAACTCATGGCCGCGGGCGGCGAACAGGGACTGCTGATCCTGAAACAGATGCGGGAGATCGCCGTTCAGGAGATTCGAAATTCGGAACAGATGCTCCGGCTTTGCGCGGATGATTCCCGGCTGGGCTTTCATTCCGAGGCGGAAGGATACAAATATTTCCCGGCGAAACTGGACTGGCGGATCAAGTGCCTGAATCAGCTTCTGGAAAATGATTTTCCGGCAGTGGAGCAGCGCCTTCGCAACGGCAAGCAGCCGTTTCCCGCAAAACCGGTCAAATCCTATCGGTGCAACAGCGGCCAATGGGAACAGGCCGATGGTTTTTCCTGGAAAGCGGATTATACGGACGGAGTCCTTCGCATTTCGTTGAAAAATCCGGAGGACGACTTGACCATTCGTCTGGGAGTCCGGCGTTTCCATCCGCCCCGCCGGATCGTCCTGAAGAAACAGGAGACTGTCGAAATTCCCCTGACGGCGGACCGTGACCGGATCGAATTCAATATCTTCCGCAATGACAATCACGGTGGCCCCGCGGTCGGCTGGGTGGACCCGAAACCCCTGACTCACCGTCTGGCGCTGGGGGATTACAACCCGGCGGCGTGGGGTGAACTGATTTTGGGGAGAAAGTAATTTCCCCCCGGAAAAGGTGAATTTACTTTTCATCAAGTGACGGAAAATTCATTCGCCGCATGGTATTCCTGAGCGATGTTCCCTCGATTCGGCAGGTTTTAATACTTGTAATAACGCCAAATTGGTGTATGATATTCAAGGTGCAAAACCGGATAATGAAGAGATGGCCGCCGAAAAGTTCTTCCGTCCGGATTTGGTGTTACTGAATCAAGTGCAAACAGAATTTGGAGATTTTTTTCTTGGATTCAGGCCGAGGAACTTACAGGAGCGATATGCGAGGATTTTTAAGGGGAAAAGCCGGGCTTTTTCTGTTGGCGTTGTTATTGGTTCTCCCTTTATTGGTGTTGAATGATATTCCATTAAGGGATGTGTTGTCGCGTTACGCCCCGATGGCACAGGCGGTTCTTGACCATAACTGGATGGTGGCTTTTCACCCGCGGGTGCCGCTCCTCTTTCCCGTCTTCGGGGCAATCTGCGCGGGAATTCTGCACACCAATGCGTTCTGGGGAGTCAAGGTGGCCTCGGCGCTCTGTTTTGCCCTGACCGTTTTTCCGCTCTGGGGAATATTTCGGCGGGTGTTCGATGAGAAAATTGCCCGGCTGGGCTGTATCCTGTTCATTTTCTGTTCGTACTGGCTGCGGAATGCTTCCGATGGAACGCGTGAAAGCGCAAAACTGCTGTTCCTGACCCTGGCCGTCCTCGGCTTGATACGGGTTTTCGAAGCGCGTCGTTCAATCAAGGGTTATCTCTTGACCGGGGCGTGTTTGGGGACTATGGTGCTGATACGGGATGACAGCTTGCTGGTGGGATTGTTTGTCGGCCTGATTGCGGGGGTGAAGCGCTTTCCCTGGCGGACATGCGTGGCCGGGGCGCTTGGCGCAGTCGTTCTGTTGCCGGGAATCCTGGTTAATTACGTACAGACCGGCTACCCGGTCGTCAGTTTTCGTTTCGTCGGGATCGCTTCGAAAGTCATGAGCCCGGATGCGTTCGGCCCTGTTTCGCTGCCTTTTCCCCGTGTTCGGCCGGGGGAGTCCGAAATTCCCGAAGGAAATTTACTGAAACGTCCGAATGAAACCGCAAAGACAGAAACCGATTTGTCCGCTGGCTTCTCCCGGTTTAGGCCTGTCACCGGCGAGGTTCTCCTGGATTTTCTCACTTCGTTGCTGAAGGGGATTTATTTTCTTTTCGCTATTCCGGCCTTTGTGGTGATGATTCGGAGAGTTCGCCACAAGGAGTGGACAGCGGCGGAAACCCTGTTGTTCAGTGTCTGGGCCGGGCATACGTTGCTGATTGTACTGCAGGTTGTAATATTCGACCATTATCTGTATATTTCGCGGCGTTATTTGCTTCCGGCGGCTCCGCTGGCGTTCGGCTGGACGGCGTTGGCATTTCAGGGGATGTACGGATATTTTTCCGGGCGTTATCCGGCCGGCAGGGTTCGGACGGTGGGAATCGTGCTGTGCATAATTCTGGGGGCTGGACTTTATTATGAAGCATTGACTCCACAGTTGAAACAGCGCTTTAACCCTAAACACGCCGACGGACGGAATGCTCTGCTTGCCTGGAGCCGGAAAATCCGGGCGGAATACCGGGGGCCCGATCACCAGACGGATCGGATTTTCCGCATGAAATCATATGCCACATTCCGGCGTCCCCTGGTTGGTTCGGATGATTTGCCGGAACTTGGATTCATGGCCGGAGGCGAGGGCTGTCCGATTCCTCCCGATCGAGCATTGAAGAACGGATTGCATGCGGATTATTATGCGGTGGAATACGAGGACGTTCCTCCTGCTTATCCGGGATGCAGGCTGGTTGACGTGCACAAGGGCAAAAAATATTCTTATGCGCTTTATGTTGGCAATGGGGAGGCGGAATGATGTGGCAGGCCAGGATTCGAGTCGTTTGTCTGATGATTGGCGATGCCGTCGGGTTAGCGGCTATTTTCCTGACTTGTGCCGCGGTTTATCGGCATTTTGGCGGGAAATATGAGCTGTTGGAATACCTGAATTTATGGCCTATCCTTATTGTTTTCTGGTTTGTCGCAGGTGTCATCCGGTTGTATCACGGCCACGTTTTTTATCCGGGAGCCCCGTTAGCGCCGGTGGAGGAGTTGCGGAGAATGTTTTTTGCCGTCACTCTGACTTACCTGATCCTGTTCGCGTTTCTGGCGTTGACGCGGCGGAACACCGATTATTCCCGTCTGGTGCTTCTGGTAAGCTGGTTTTTGAGCGCGGGATTTCTTGTGCCGCTGCGCAGTCTGGTCCGTGGTTTGTTAAAACGCTTCCGCCTCGGGCAGATTCCTGTGCTGATCGCCGGATACGGCCATGCGGGGAGGCAACTGGCCGAGGAAATGGCCGGCAGTTCGTATTATGGTTTCGCCCCCGCGGGATACCTCGACGATGAACCCGTCGCAGGACGGCTGGGGTGCTTGAACGAGGCGGTTCCGCTTGCCCGGGAACGGGGTATTAGCGTCCTGCTCTGCTGCCTTCCGTTTACCACAATCCAGCGCCATCTGCGGGATTACATGGCATATTTCACGCATGTTTCGATTATTACCAATGAGAAAGGATTTCCGATTTCCTGGGCTTACCCGATTAATGTCGAGGGTTTGCCCGGGATCGAACTGACCAACCAGTTGCGGCAGCCTATGCCGCGCTTCCTGAAATTTTCGTTCGAAGTGTTTCTGGCGGGAGTCGGCATTCTGTTCCTGTGGCCGTTATTTCTGCTGTTGGCCCTGCTGGTCAGACTGTCGAGTCCCGGCCCGATATTTTACCGTGCAAAACGCCTGGGGCTGGGAGGAAAAGACATTGAGGTCTTCAAGTTTCGCACCATGTATGCCGACGCCGACAAGCGGCTGGAAGAAATGCTGGCGCAGAACCCGGAACTGGCCGCGGAATGGCGTTCCAAATTCAAACTGGACAACGACGCCCGGATCACGCCGCTGGGGCGTTTCCTCAGGAAGACCAGTCTGGACGAACTGCCGCAGCTTTTCAATGTGCTTCGCGGCGAAATGGCGATGGTGGGTCCCCGTCCCATTGTCGAGGCGGAAAAAGCATATTACGGTGAACACTACGAGGTATTCTGTCGGGTAAAACCCGGCATTACCGGTCTGTGGCAGGTATCCGGCCGCAGTGATATCAGTTACGACCGCCGGGTGGCATTGGACCTGTATTACGTGTTCAACTGGTCGATCTGGCTGGATCTTTATATTCTGGCAATGACGTTTCTGGAGGTCACAAGATGTCGCGGAGCCAAATAACAAGCGGGGCGGCGGATTGGTTCGGGTTAAAAAATTTATCCTGGCCCCAGCGGTTCATTGCGGTTTGCTTTTTTCTGTCAATCGTCGTTTTGCCGGTGGATGTATTTCCCTGGATAGCCCCGGCGTCCTACACACTGCGTCACCTGGCGTTTTATCCGATCGCGGCGGGGGTGGCGGTCGCGTTGCCTTTTATGCCGGGGATTTGGCGAAAAAGGAAAGAATTTCTCATTTTTGGGGGATTGTTCGGGCTTTTTTTGTTATGGATCATGCTGGTTTCGTTCTGGAATCGCGGTTTCAGCATGGCCGTGGGAAAGGATCTTTGTAAGTTCATGTTTTCCCTTGGTATCTGGTGGGGAATGGGGATTTTTTACGCCACAGTGTTTTTTCTGCTGCCTTTTGCGCTTGCAAAACGGATTCTGTGGGGTGGGCTGGTGACGGTGAGCATGCTTTGCATTGCATATTCCATGCTGGAACTTGCCTGGTTCGGCGAAGTTCCGGGGGCGGAATCGATCCTGCTGGCCCTGAATCCGCTTTTCCGCAAAACCTGTTTTGCCTGGGAATGGTGGCCGCCTGAATTATGTGTCGGGCGCTTGCGCAGTCTGTTCAGCGAACCATTATTTATGTCGCTGCTTGCCGTTCCGGCGCTGATTTTTTTCTGGGGACGTTACCTGGCGGAGCGAAAACGGAAAGCCTGGTTTTTGTTGGCGGCGGCGTGGAGTGTTTTGATATATTTTTCTTTCAGCCGGACCGGTTGGATAATTCTTGTTGGATCATTGGGACTCCAGTATCTGCTTTTGGAATATGTCGGATTCTTTCGGGGAAAAGGTCTTTTATACCGGGTGGTTCCTTATGCTGGAGCCGTGGCGGTTCTGTTCCTGGTAGTTTGCTTATTTTACGTGATTACCAGTCTGACGCCGGAAGCCAATTCCTCTGGGGGCTCTTTGTGTATCCAGGGGGGAATTCCAATATCCGAAGGGGTTGATTTGGGCGGAGGCTCTCTGAATGTACGTAAAACCGCCCTGATTTCCGAAATGAAGATCATCCGGCAGCGTCCACTGTGCGGATATGGAGTTGATTTATACGGGACGTTGTTGTGGGATGCTTACAACGAGCTGGAATACAGAGAATCGGAAATTCAACTTTGGGTGAATGCCGGTTCTTGTCCAATGCTCAACATGTACACTGGGATTGGAATTGAATTCGGGCTGGTCGGGGCAATCCTGTTTTTGGGAATTTGCTCATTTCCGCTGTGGTTGTTTTGTAAAAAGAGTTCATTTAACTGGTTTCAGATTGCCGCGATTGCCGCGTTGTGCGGGCTATTGTTGGCGGGAATGGCCATCCAGACGTATATTCATGTCGCATTTCAGCTCTTCTGGGGCATTGCTTTGGCGGCGGCAATCGGAGAAAGGCAGGATGAAAGCAATTTATAATGCCTTGAAAAATCCGGACCTGCTCCGTTATGGCGGGAATACGGCCTGGCTGTTGGCCGAACGTACCACGCAGATGGGGCTGGCGTTTATCGTCGGCATTTTCATTGCCCGGAGTCTGGGACCGGCGGCATTTGGACTGCTTAACTTCGCCATCAGTTTCGGACTGCTGTTTGCCCCCCTCGTCCTCATGGGGATGGATCAGATACTGGTAAAAGAACTGGTGACGCGTCCGAACGAGGAACAGGTGATTCTCGGCAGTGGGATGACGCTGCGTTTTATCGGTTTTGGAATCATGGTGACGGCGGCTGCGGGGAGCAGTTTTCTGTTGGACCTTGATGGACGGACCCGGATCATGATCCTGCTGGTGCTGTTGGGTTACACCGGGGTGGCCATGAATGGGATTGACGCGTTTTTTCAGGCCAGGGTTTGTGTGCGTTATACGGCCATGGCCACGATTTCCGGCAGTGTTATTTTCGCCGCCCTGAACCTGCTGGGGTGTTTTTATCGGTTCGACCTGTACTTTTTCGCCCTGACCAACGGAATGATTGTCCTGTTTTCGGCGGGTATTAAATGGTGGATTTACAATCATTCTTTCTCCGGCATACGCCAATGGCGCTGCTCCGGGCGGGAAATGAAAAACATTCTCAGGCAGTCGCACTGGTTGTTCTGGCAGTTGGCGATGAATGCGGTGGCGGCGAACATTGGATATTTGATCCTGAAACTGGTTTGCGACGATCAGGTGATCGGGTTTTATTCGGTGGTCATAAAGGTTACAGCCTGCTTCGTTGTGATTCCGGAAGTCATTTGTCTTTCGCTGTTTCCGCTGGTTATTCATGCGGCGGGGAGTCCGGCGCTTTACCGCCGGCGCCTGGGTTTCCTTTATTTCGGCAATTTCTGGGGAAGCATGGCGATTGCGGGGGGCGTCTTTCTGGCCGGGAAATTCCTGATTGTTCTCCTGTACGGAGGCTCATATGTCCAGCCGGGAGAGCTGCTTTGGATCGGACTGCTTTACCTGCCGCTGGGCGCGATTGCGCAGGTTTTTTCCCGCTGGTGTGTGATCGAAGGCGCTCAGAAAGCGTTGTTTATATTTTCCGCGGGACAGGCTGCCGGGGCTGTCGTCATCACCTGGGTGTTTGCGGAATATGGAGGCCTTGCCGGAGCGGTTTGCGCGTATCCGTTGGTTAGCCTCAACGGCTGGCTGTTCTGTCTGTTTTGCGGAAAACAGGTGCGGAGGGAGCTGAAAAACATTGTTTCAGCGTTATTACCGTTCAATTTTCGCGCATTTGAAAAGGGTGAGGGGAAAAATGACGATTGATCTTTTCGTTGCCACCAAAGGGCGCACTACGGAACTGGCCGACTTTCTGCGGAGCTTGCGGCAACAGACTTTTACCGGATACCGGGTGTTGATCGGGGACCAGAATCCGCCGGATTTCCTGGCGGATTTGCGGCGGGAGTTTGCCGATTTACCGGTCACCTGGATTTCCCTTGACTTTGTAAGCGTATCCAAAGCGCGCAATGCATTGATGGAACGCCTGAAATAGATGACGGCGCGAAACAGGACCACGCACAGG
>CALABZ010000119.1 GCA_937888615.1 uncultured Lentisphaeria bacterium
CCGAACGAAAATCTGAATTCTCCTGTCATCGTCATCTTATGCTCCCTGTTTTAAACCGAAATATTCAGCGGTCGCCCGCAGCGATTCCTCCGAAGGCAGCAATGGAAAGTATTCCAATCCAATGTACCCCTGATAACCGCATTTTTCAATCTCTTTCAACAAAAACGGATAATTGGTTTCGCCATTGTGGGGTTCGTGCCGTCCCGGCACCCCTGCCACGTGAAAATGCCCGATCCAATCGATGTTTTCGCGCAGGAACGCGGTCTGGTTGCCGGTCATGATCGTCATATGGTAGATATCATAGAGCACCTTGACGTTATCGCATCCGGTTTCCTTGGCCACGGCCACCGCGTCCGCCGGGGACCAGAGCATATAGCCCGCATGGTCGACTTCGGTGTTCAACGGTTCCAGATTCAGTTGAAAACCGCGATCACGGACGAGATTTCCGGCCTGCGTCATAGCCTCAACCAACGCTTTGCGCTGTTCCTGATAGCTCAATCCGCCCACCTGCTGGCCGGCGGTGACGATCCCCTGGCGGCACCCCGCGCCGAGCGCATTGTCGGCCATGCGGTCGATGTGTTCAAGGAATGCTTTGCGGTTTTTCGGATTGATCGGGGCCACTTCGGCCTCGGTGGCGAAATTCATCACGATACTGATCAACTGAACGCCGCTGCCGTTCATCCGCTTGAGTTCCGCTGCGTCGGCTCCCCGCCAGGTTTCGACATAGCGGAAGCCGCAGGCGGCGATGGACTCCAGCCGTTTTTCCCACGGCTGGTCCTTGAAGAAAAGGTCAATGAGAGGGTTTACTTTAAGCATTTGGCAAGTCCTTCGTTAATGCGTTCGGCAACCTTGGCGATATCCTCGTCGCTCATATTGGGAGAGACGGCGATAATGCCCACGCGCATCATGATGGCGCGGCTCACCGGCCAGGAATCCTTGTTGTACTGCGGCACGTCTTTGGCGAACGGGCATTTGAACGGGCACCCCTCGGCGGTGGCGGATTTGCGCTCGGTGATGTGCTCCCAGTTCCAGGCCATGTGCCAGTCGCGAACGCCCTTCGTGGCGTTGGCCGCGTTGCCGCCGACCACACCGGCGGTCTGGGCCGCCACCGCCATATCCTGCGTGTCAAAAAGCATTGCCAGATTATAACCGCACATTCCTTCCGGATCGTTCGGCGTCACCCATTTCACGCCCTTCGGCAGCGAAATCAGCGACTGGAGCTTGTGGTAGGCGTAACGGGTCCGGGCGTTTACCCAGTCAAGTTTCCGGAGCTGGGCCAAAGCCACCGCGGCGGAGAGTTCGCTCATACGATAGTTTTCACCGCAGAAAAGCTCGCCTTCCATGCGTTCTTTGCCGTAACGGTCCGGGCGCCAGCAGGCGGCGGTATCGTGATAGCTCTGAGCCCGCATGTATTGGAAGTCGTCTTTACAGGTGAGGATGCCGCCTTCGCCGGCGCCAATCACTTTATAAGCGTCGAGGCTGACGCAGCCGAAATCGCCCCACGTGCCGAGGTATTTACCCTTGTAGGTGCCGCCGCAGGCCTGGGCGGTGTCTTCGATCACGGCCAGGTGGTGCCGGGCGGCGATTTCGCAGATGCGGTCCATTTCGCAGGGGAAACCGAGCATATGGACGGGGATGATCGCCTTGGTCCGGGGAGTGATGAGTTTTTCGATGGAGTCGGGATCGATCATCAGCGATTCATTGATGTCGGCGATAACCGGAATGGCTTTGGCCACCACCACCGCCGAGGCGGACGCGAAAAATGTATAAGCCGGTACAATCACTTCATCGCCGGGGCCGACTCCAGCCGCCACCAGCGCCGCGATCAACGCGCTGGTCCCGGAGTTCACCGCCAGCACATGTTTGACACCGACATGCGCGGCGAAGAGCCGTTCGAACTCCTGCACCTTGCTGCGATCGTTGTAGTAGCGGAAAAATACACCGGCGTCGGGCGGCGTCGGTTCGTCGGCCAGGACGGCGCGGATTTTGGCCGCTCCGGACTCCGACACATTAAAGACATCGATGAGTTCCATCAATTCTTCGGTTCCATATTTGCGGTAGTTCTTCGTCATGTTCTGTTCCTTCTGTTTGCGGTTTCAGTTGTGTAGTAATAATTATACAGGGTTTCAGGGCTGCCGCAACGGATTTTGCATGGAACATCAATGGATTATATATGGACAAAACGAAGATTGATACTTGAAAAGGCTCCATCACCCATTTATATTACAGGTAAAGCGAAGGGAAAAACAGGCAATGTCGACCCAACTTCTGGAAAAATGGCTGGAGCACCTGACCGATTACGGAATCCGGTTTTTCGATCCGCAGACCGTTTTGAAACCGGACCTGCGACAGTCGGAGTGCCGCGATCCGTATTATGCGCCGCAGGAACATAACCATATCGAAATGATCATGCTGGTGTCCGGGGAACTGGGGTTGCATGTGAACGGCAACTGGGTTCGCCACCACAATGGTCAACCGGTGGTATTTCTACGAGGAACGTGGCATTCGGAGCATTACCTGCCGGAACGCCGCCCGTATTCGCTGTTTTGGCTCACCTCAATGCCCAGTGCGCTGACTTTTCACCACACCACTTACAGCGCGAAAAAAGGCTATGGACAATCGGCAGTACGATTATCGATTTCGTCGCCATTCGTCGGTAAACTGTGGGACTGCGGGCGCGTCGACCCGCCGGACCGTCCGCGCTTCCTGTACCTGCTGATGCAGTGCCTCGACTACAGTTTGAAAAACGACAACCTCTCCACCGATGACTATCATGTCAGTGTGCTGGAGCAGGTCAAGGAATACATCGACGAGTATTATGCGGAAAAAATCACGCTGGAGGATCTCGCCGCCATGGCGCATTACTCCACCGGCCACCTCAACGCGCTTTTCACCCGGCTGTACGGCGTATCGATCTACCAGTACCTGAGCCGAATCCGCATCGAAGCCGCCGCCCGGCTGCTGGACGCGGGCAACATGCTGATTAAAGACGCGGCCGCCGCCGTCGGCTTCGAGGACCAGCTTTATTTCAGCCGTTACTTCAAGAAGATGACGGGACGGACGCCGCAGGAATACGCCCGCCGGGAACGTGACTGAACTCAGACTGTCCAGTCGTCGTCGCACCATTGCGAATCGTCTTCGCTGTCGGCGGGGGGTTCGTCTTTCTGCGTTTTGGCGGTCCAGCGTTTCGGCATCCGGTTGGTCAGCCAGAAAATCAGGGCACGGTAGTCCGGGCGCAGAAATTTGGTTGTTCTTTTGCGCTTCACCTGCTTGACGGCGCCGGTCTCCGGGTCCAGGATTTCTTCGAGGTGGATTTCCTCGACCGGTCCGCCGGTACCCAGCCGCCGCAGCGCGGCTTCCATTTCATCATGTATGGCATGATCGTTTTTTTCCAAGTTTCACCTCCGATTGATTTCGGTAAAACCAGAGAAATCGTCAACTCCTACAGTGAAAACGGCCGGGGCCCCGGTGAACGGCGATCCAGCACGCCGGAACGCAGCAGAACATCCAGTCCGGCCAGCAATGCTGTTTTATCGGCGGGAAAACGCCCCGCCAGCGGGGCCGGATTGGAGGTGTGATTGGCCCGGAACACCGTCCGTTCCAGCTCGAATCCGGCGATCATATGGCGGAGTTCCTCTACCGCCCCGTATTCGGTCAATTCCTCGAAACCGTCGAACATCCGGGTATTCGGCACCGGGATGAATCGCAATGCCGACAACAGCCGCGGCTGCATCCGGTTCAACACCTCAATCGTGCCCCGGATATGTGCCTCCGAATATGTCCTGCCGCCAAGTCCGAGCAGGATCATCACCGAACATTTGAAGCCGCAGGCCTGCGCCCGACGGACCGCTTCGGTCATGACGGCAGCGGATTCCGGTTTGTTTACCAGCTTCAGAAGCTCCTCGCTGCCGCTCTCCATGCCGAGGTACAGGGTGTTCAGTTTCAGCTTGCGCAATTCCAGCAATTCATCCTGCGACCGGGCAAGGATCGAACCGCCATTGGCATACACGTTCACCCGGGCCAGTGACGGATAATGCGCGTTCAGCGCGGCCAGGTATGTGCGAAGACGGGCGAACGGCAACGCCATCACGTCGCCGTCCGCCAGAAAGATACGCGATTCGGAGCGGAACGCCGGGGCGACCGCCGCGAATTCGTTCAAGACATCTTCCTCGTCACGTTCGCGGTAACGCACCCCTTTGTACATGCCGCAGAAACGGCAACTGTTGTGCGGACAGCCGTAGGCGACCTGAAAGATCAGGCTGTCCGCCTCCGCCGGGGGACGAAAAACCGGTTCGACATAACGCGGATATGTCATTACTTATTTACCGGTACGCGCCAGAGCTTCCAACCAGGCGTCGGCGATCAACTGGTGTCCGGCGGGCAGCGGATGCACGCCGTCGGCCAACCAATGTTCGGGGGGCGCGACCTTTACGGCTTCGTCAAAAATGCTCTGGGTGGGGATGAATTCCGTGTCAAATTCGGCGACAATTTTGCGTACCACCGCCTGGCGTTCCCGCACCTCGGCCAGCCACGATTCGGCCACCGCGCCGAAACAGAGGACAAAGGGTTCCAGCAGGATGATTTTCGTATCCGGGAGTTCGCGGCGGGTCCAATCCATGAGCATACGGTAAAACTGTTCGTAACGCGGCACTTCCACGCCGTTGTTGTTGCCGAACTCATGCCAGGTGTCGTTGACGCCGATCAGGATGCTGAGAACATCCGGTTTCAGGTTCAGCGCATCGGCCTTCCAGCGTGCATACAGGTCCACGATCCGGTTGCCGCTGATCCCGCGGTTGTAGAAGTTCCAATCATCCGCGGGACGGTCGCACAGGAGCCGCGCCGCCACCAGCGTCGGATAACCGGCGCCAAGCCCGGTGCCGCATTGCGGCCTCGTTTCTTCCCGGGAACGCCCGGCGTCCGTGATTGAGTCACCCTGGAATACAATGGTACATTTTTTCGATTCAGACATTTTCTACTCCATAATCCTTTCGGTTTCAGTGGAAATTATACGATTCTGAACAGCAGGTACAGGAGCAGCAGTATCCCCAGCACATAACTGAAAATACCGATACTGCGCCCTTTGCCGCCGAGCAGTTTGATAAACGGATAAACGCCAAGCCCCAGCGCAATGCCCCCGGCAATGCTGTTGCTGAGCGGAATACTGGCGATGATCAAAAAAGCGGGAATAGCCTCGCTGGCATCGCTCCAATCGATATCCAGGCAGCTCCGCAGCATCAGAGCACCCACCATCACCAGCGCCGCCGATGTGGTCGGTCCATAAGACGCCACTCCCAGAATCAGCGGATAAAACAACAACGAAAGTATGAAACAGATTCCGACCACCACCGCGGTCAGCCCGGTACGCCCGCCGGCCTCAATGCCCGCGGCGCTTTCGACATACGACGTGACCGTGCTGTGGCCGCCCAGCGAACCGGCGACCGTGGCGATGGAGTCCGCCGCAAAAACCCGCCCTCCGCGTTCGATCCGGCCATTTTTGATCAATCCGGTACGCGCACTTACCCCGATGATCGTCCCCATTGTGTCAAACAGATCCATAAACACACAAATCAGCACCAGCGGCAACAGTTTCACCGCATATTCAAGCACCGAGCCGACATCGGCACGGAACATGACCGGCAACGGATTGGCCGGAATCCCGATAATGCCCTTGTATTCAATCTGACCAAGCAAAATCGCGGTCAACGCACTGCCGCCGATACCGGCCAGGAGCGCACCTTTCCAACCCCGTACCTGAAACATCGCAGAAATCAGCAGCCCCACCGCGAACACAATCACCGCCGGGTCCGAAAACGACTCCCCCAGCGCCAACTGATCCCCTTTGATCTGGATGATGTGCCCGCTGCGCAGTCCCAGCATGCCGATAAAAAGCCCCAGACCGGCGGCAATCGCGCTCTTCTGCGAATCGCTGACCGTATAAATCAGGGCACTGCGGAAACGGGTCAAGCTGATTACCAGAAAAATGACCCCCGAAACCAATATCACCCCAAGTGCCGCCTGCCATCCTGCCGGATGCCCCACGGCCACCCCCAGCGCCACCGCACAAGCGGGAATGATGCTGAAAACAAAGAAGAAGTTGGACCCCATCCCCGGCGCCAGCCCCACCGGATAATTCGCCAGCAGCCCCATCAGGAGTGTGCCGAACGCCGAAACCAGGCAAGTCGTGGTGAGCAAGGCATCCATCGGCATCCCGGTCGCCGTCATGCCGGGCAGACTGCCGGAAAGCAACGCCGGCTGCATACAGATGATATAGGCCATGGCCGCGAAAGTGGAAAGCCCCGCCACCACCTCCGTGCGCAGACTGCTCCCAGCGGCCGTAAACTGAAAGAACCGGTCAAGATAACGTACCATAAAAATCCCTTGCTTAATCTTCTTTGTTTACCACTTTTTTCATGAACGTACGCAGATGGGCCAGGACGGCGTCCGGGTCATCCTCTTGCAAATAATGTCCGGCGTCCGACAGTTCCAGTACCGACGCGGCCGGATAGTGCTCGGTCCAGCATTTCAGGTAATTGCGATTGTAGAGCTTGTCGCGCATACCCCACATAATCGTCACCGGATGATCACGGAAACGCCACAACCCGTGCTCCACCTCCAACAACGCTTCATACGAAGCATCCTCCGGCCCCAGCGGCACGTCCCGGACAAAACCCAGGATGCCCACCCGGTCCTCGTAAGTCCCGTACGGCAGCCGGTATCCCAGTTTGACCATCGGCGGAAGCGGATTTACCAACCCGAAATGCAGGGCGAAGGCAAGCAGCAGGTTCATTTCCCGGACCAGTTTGTCGTCAAGAAACGGTATCCGGAAGGGAAGTATCCGCCACGGGCTGAATTTACACATCGCAAACGCGAATGAATTCATGATCGCCAGTCCCTCAATCCGCCGCGAATGGCGGACGGCAAACCCCATGGCGATCGGGCCTCCCCATTCATGCAGTACCAGGGTGATCTTTTCCAGATTTTTGCCGAGCAGCAAGGTTTCGAGGTTGTCGATATGGTCTTCCAGCCGGTAATGATAATCCTGCGGCTTGTCCGACAGCCCGCACCCGAGGTGGTCCACCGCGATCACATGGTAATCCTTGCTCAACTCCGCAATCAGGTAACGGAACATGAACGACCACGTGGGATTGCCGTGCACCAGCACAATGGTATGCGGCCCCTTCCCCTCTTCGATATAATGATAACGATAGCCGTGTACGTCCACAAAATGCGATTTGAACGGGTAAATCGGACGAATCGGCTCCAACAGCTTATCCGGCTCTATTTTTTCTTTTTTCACCATTCAACCCCCAATATTGTACAGTTAATGCCGCTGCCAATGCCCAGCATTCCCAACCTCATACCGTGGCGAAGCGCTCCCCGTTCCGCCGCCAGCGCCGCCGTCAGCGGGCAGGAAACGGAACCGGTATTGCCCCAGCATTCTACCGTGGGAACGTCTTTCGCCGGATCAAGCCCCAACGTTTCAAAAAGCAATCGGCGGTGCGCCGCCCCCACCTGATGGGTGCAGTAACAGCCGATTGAAGCGTCGCCCCAACCGGTTTCGGCGGAGAAAAGAGCCCAGGTCCGCCCGGCGGCCTCGACGCCGCGCCGCAACAGTTCTTCGGAATCGGTATTCATCAGGACATCCTGCCCGTCGGCCATGCTTTTGTCGGCATTGCCCCGGCACAATCCGTTGTATTCGGTGACGGAGAGCGAAGCGCCGCCGCAAAGCCGATGCCCGCCGCCGTCTCCGCTATCGGAACGACGCGACAGCAACACCGCCACCGCCCCGGACCCGATGGTAAGCGACGCGAAATACGGTTTCACGTTCTGCCGGGTCAGCCCCGGATCTTCCAGCATAGCCTGAATCGTGGACTCCAATAACGAACGGCTGTTCTCGCCGGAAACCAGCAGTACCTTGTCCGCCTGCCCCAGCTCAATCATGTTCGCCCCCGTGATCATGCCGGTCAAAATCCCGAGGCAGGCGTTGGAAATGTCGAACGCGGGCGCGGAAGGCGACAGTCCGAGCGCGGCATGAACGATCGTGGCGGTGGCCGGTTCCAGGCAATCGCGGCTGACCGAACAATTGATCAATGCCCCGATTTTCGCGCGGTCCGTGCCGGTTTGCGCCAGCACGTTCGCGCCCGCGGCGGCGGCGGCGGCGGACGGCATGAAGCCGCGCGGCCACAACCGGCGCTCGCGAATACCGGTCATCAACTCAAGCCTGCCCTCCGGCAGTTTCAGCCGCCGGTAAACGGGTGCGAGACGCTCCTCGATTTCGGCCGAGGTAATAACTTCCGGGGGTGTTTCATAGGCAATCCCCTGAATATCGACATGTTGATAAAGCATGAATCAATCTTTTTCCAGTTTTACGACAATGCGGTTATTTCCACGCGGGGTGACACGCCCGATGCGATCGACCAGCTTCGTGTTGTCACCTTTCAGCGCCTGATGTTCAAAATATTTCACGACCGCTTCTTTCAGTATTCCCGGCATAAACAATTCTCCGAAACGCGCGTATTTCAGCTTCGGTTCACCGTCGCCGGTATAAAATCCGAGTTCACAACGGCTCGAAATGGCGTCAAGCACCTTCGAATAAAGCGCTATGCTCACCGTGTTGCGGTCGTTATGAATGAAAACCTCCACTTTCATGCCGGATTCGGCGGTAATCCCGCTCTTTTCCAGCAATTTTCCCGCCAGCAATGTAGCCTCGCCTGCGCTAAGCTGAAAAACCGCCGGACGCGGCTGATAAATATCTTTCAGAATTCGTTCCACCGCCCGGGTGTCTTCCGGGGGCGCTTCGGCCGCCGGGAACCCGGAGGTCTTGAAAAGCAGCAAATACAACCCGATCAGCGCCGCAACCAGCAGGATCAGGAACACAATCAAAGCCCGTTTCAGGACTTTTCGGAACCAACGCCCGGTCTTCGAAGCCTTGGCTTCCTGCTGAATCGTCAGCTGCCCGCCGCATTGACGGCAATGCAGGGTGCCGTTCTCGTTGACGGTGCCGCATTTGTCGCAAATCAGTTTGTTCATGGGACAAACTCCGGTTATTTGGTTGCGGCGGGGGGCGGCGGATCGTTTTTCTTGGTTTCAGCCGGCGGAGCGGGCTTGTCCTTTTCGCTGGCCTTTTTGTAGTCGGACGAACGGTAATCGGTCTGATAGAAGCCGCTGCCCTTGAAGATGATCCCGGCGCCGGCGCTGATTTTCCGCTTGAGGGCGGGCTGGTGGCAGGCGGGACAATCGGTCAGGGGTTTGTCGGACATCCGCTGAAACGCGTCCAGATGATGACCACAATTCTTGCATTCATATTCATACGTAGGCATATTCAAAACTCCTGTCAGGGTAAATCAAGTTTATCAAGTTCGGACCACGCCAGATTGCCGCCGCCTGAATTATCGCACTTGCACGAGCCTTGATTCAAGTCGGCGCCGCATTTCAGGCACAGGCCCCGGCAATCCTCCGAACAAAGCGGGTTCATCGGGACTTCCAGCAGGATGTCCTCGCGGATATCTTCGGCGATATCCAGCTCGATGTCGTCGCTCTTGTCGTAAAAATGGCACACTTCGGCCTCCAGCTCGTGGGTAAACTCCTTCATACAGCGCCCGCAATGGGACACGATCGGCGTGGAAATCGCGCCGCGCACCACCGTGCCCCCGACCGTGGCCCCGACTTCGATGTCGTAAGCGACAGGACCGGGGAAACGGGTCAATTCCGTGTCCTCAACGCCCAGAAATGACCCCGGCAACTCTCCGACGATCTGGATTTTTTTCTGGCGTTCGAGCTGGGCCAGTGATATTTTGAACGGATTGTTCATCTTTTCCCCTCTGAGATCAGTTTCAGCATGATTGCCTCGGCCACCACCTCCGGCACGTACTGCGCGAAATCGCCGCCGTGGCGGGCCACTTCCTTCACCAGACTGGAGCTGACAAACGAATTATTGGTGGTGGGCGTCATAAAAATGGTTTCGCACTCTTCCTTCAGACTGCGGTTCATCAAAGCCATCTGCAGTTCGTATTCGAAATCGGAGAACGCCCGCAGCCCGCGCAGCAGCGCATTGGCCTCAAACCGGTCGAGCGCATCGACCGTCAACCCGTCGAATGAAACCACTTCGATATTCGGAAGATCTTTGCAGCATTCGCGGAAGAGGGCCTCGCGCTCATCGCGGGAAAACATCGGGTGTTTTTCGAGGTTGGTTCCCACCGCCACGATCACCCGGTCAAAAAGACGGGATGCCCGCTCCACCAGGTCCAGATGACCGTTGGTCAGGGGATCGAAACTTCCCGGATATAACACACTTTTCATGATTCCACGACTCCTGCCGAATTTTTTTTCTCAATAAATCGGCTTATCTGGTTGAATTTTCAGTTTATAAATATAATTTTCTTTCCGGATGATTGCAATCTTAATCTGAAAGATTACGGGAAATTCATGCTGAATAAAGCCGAAAATAAAATTGTTGACGTCATTGCCGTCAGTTCGCTGGCCGGATTCGACATCCGGCGCGCCGCGCTGGCCATCGGCGTTTTCGACGGGGTCCACCTCGGACACCAACTGTTGCTCGAACGCCTATGCAAAATGGCGGACGAACTGGACGCCGTTCCGTGCGCGCTGACCTTTTTCCCGCACCCGCGCCAGGTTCTGACGCCAGAGAAAGCGCCGCCGTTCCTGCTGGCTCCCGAACAGAAATTACAACTTCTGCACCGTTTCGGGATGAAAGCAGTGGTCACGCTGCCGTTCACCCGCGAATTCGCGCTCCAAGGTCCGGAGGACTTCATTGCCAACTGCCTGCGCTCGGATTCGGTGGAAATCACCGGCATCGCCGTCGGCGCCAACTGGCACTTCGGCCGCGGCGGCAGCGGCACCACCGCCGACCTCGAACGCATCGCCC
>CALABZ010000120.1 GCA_937888615.1 uncultured Lentisphaeria bacterium
GCCGGAAACGGTTGGGCGATTATGCTGAAACATGTCGGACCGTCCTGGGCGGTACAACTCCCGATACGCCCGGAATTCAATCTGGAAAAATCGTATGAAGTCTACGCGGCCTGCCGTCTGGACAAAAAGGCGAAACAGGGGCTGCTCCTTTTCGGCGGATATGATTCGCTAAAGAGAGAGCTTTATATCAATGTTCACCCGGATGCCGATAAACTTGCCTGCGATCGTTATTCCTACATTCCGCTTGGCACGCACAAGCTCCGGAGAAAGGGCTATCTGTTTCTGGATTCCAAGCTGAATCCGGGAATTCAATACAGTTATGTCGATCATCTGGTTTTCGTAGAAAGATAATAAGAAGGCAAGAGTTCAGGTCCAGCAGAATAAAATATTAAACAGAAAGCACAGGAGTCTGCCATGAAAAAGAAATTTTCATCAAATGGAATTCAGGAACAGGAAGTGAATCAGAGATGTCAGCGGGGAATAACGATTTTCACACTCATCGAGTTGCTCGTTGTGATTGCGATCATCGCCATCCTCGCGGCAATGCTTTTGCCGGCGCTGAACAAAGCACGAGATAAAGCCAGAGCCGTCAACTGTATGAACAATTTGAGACAGGTCGGACAGACCTTTCTGCTGTATGCCTCCGACTCGGATGATTTCATTATTGCCAACATCGCCAACAACCGTTCCTACTATGGAGTCAATCAGAGAAATCCTTATTTCAAGGAACTGGCCGGAGACGGAACACCCGCTGTCCTCCGCTGTCCCTCCCAGCCGATTAAAACGACCAATGATTACCCCAATGAGTGCTATGGCATGGCCTGGGACACACCCAATGTACCGGCGGGCATTGCACAATATGATTGGACGAATGGTATCACTTACATCAAAATCAGCAGTGCCAAAAACAGTTCAGGCTGGGGCCTTCTTTTTGACAGTTACATTTATGGTACTGGAACGCAGGGCCCCTATATTGAACCGCAACATGCCACTTTCGCCTCTTACAGCAGACGTCATTCCGGTTTCTGCAACAGTTTCTTCATGGACGGTCATGTCGCGCCACTGGCCAAACAGGGGCTGATCGATCTTTCCAGTGTCGCCGCCTGGCCCGATTCCGCAATTTATTCCTTTAACGAAAAGAACTTGCCGGAGCAACTCCGCTGATGAAGATGATCTCTCTGAATATTCACAGTTTTGGTGCGGATGAGGAATGCGGCGACAATGCGCCGTTCATTCAAAAGGCGATCGATTCGGCGGCAGAATCCGGAGGCGGACAGGTTGTCGTGCCGCCCGGTACATTCCGTTCCGACATGATTGAATTGCGCGACCATGTGGAATTACATCTCAGTGCCGGCGCCTGCTTGAAAAGTATTCTCAAGGCAATCCCGGACCCCCTGTCGGACGCCTTGGAGCCGACAACCAACAACAACCGCTTCCTGATCGGCGGAACCGGTGTAAAAAATGCCGCCATCACGGGAAACGGCGTCATTGACGGCAGCGGCAGCGACTTCTGGGAAATCGATCCGGACAAGGAGTACCCTCTGTTCGGGCAAAGGTACTGGCCGAAGTTTCATCGACCCAAGGGTTTGATTCATTTCCTGAAATCGAAGCACATTACATTGCACGATTTCACGTTGAAGAATGCGCCCTGCTATGCCATTTGGCTCCTGGGATGCGATGAATGTTCTTTAACGCGCCTGAAAATCGAAGCTCCGATGGAGAGCCCCAATACAGACGGGATTGACCTGGACTGCTGTTCCCGCATTGACGTTTCATCCTGCGATATCAGCACCGGAGACGACGCCATCGCGATAAAAAGCGATATCTGGGAACTTGGATATAATAAAATCTGTGAGAATATTACCGTTTCGAACTGCCGGCTGCGGACCAGTTCGTGCGGCATCCGCATCGGCTATGAAGGCGATGGAGAGTTGCGGAACTGTGTTTTCAGCGCCAATACCATTTATCAGTCCATGATCGGAATATCCATCATCTCGGTACTGGACCCCGAAAATCCCCGGGGTATCCTGATCAAGCATGGAGCCTGGATCCATGACATTGTTTTTGCCGACATGACCATCGATGCGGAGCAGACATTCAATCTGCAGCACCTGAAAATAGCCGGCGATGTCCTTTCCGGCAGGATCAGCCGGATTTACTTCAAAAACCTGCGTGCCGCGGCTCGCAGGGGCAGTTATATCGGCGGTCTGCAGGACCGGAAAATCGAGGATCTGGAATTCAGCAATATTGATATGACACTGTCCGGTTATATGGGCGACGATTTCTGTGAAAATATTCCCGAACCGTACCCGGTCTGGAATGATCTTGCGTACACCGGGATTCCGTGGGGGTTTTATTTCCGGCATGTGGAAAATCTCACGGTCAAAGATTCCAATATCCGCTGCCACCAGGCGGGCGGCTGCTGGCAGGATCATTTCTTCCGAAGTGACAACGTTTCCGGTCAATCCATTTCCAACGTTTCTTATAACAAAGGCGAATTATGAGTATGTTCATTGCAGGATCGTCAAGAATCTGGGTGCGCGACCAGGAAAATGCGCCCGACTTGTATTTGTGCTTCCGGAAAAAATTCTACCTGAATAAAACAGCCTCTCCCGCGATTGCGCAGATTGCGGCAGAAACGGATTTTGTCCTTTATGTGAATCAGACTCGTGTCCCCGTTACCCAGTTTCCAGATTTTGAATGGGAAAAAACGTTTTCGGAATTGGATTTGTCTCCGTATCTTCGTGAAGGTGAAAATACCGTAGCGGTTCTCGTCTGGCGGCTCGGCGTCGGAAATGCGACGCACCGGCTTTGTCCGGGAGGGCTCCGTTTTGCCCTGGCCTGCGGCGGTTCGGACGAATTGCTGGTTTCGGACTCAAGCTGGAAGGTCCGCGAGTCCGGGGATTATCGCAGCGGCCAATGCCGTTTTTCGAGTATTCCGGTCGGATACCGTTTTGAGTTCAATGCGAAAAAGCAGGAAAACTGGACGGCCCCGGACTATGACGATTCCAACTGGGAATATGCCGTTGAACTGCCGCTGCCGGCTCAGGACGGCAGTTGGGGTAAAATGAAGAAAAGGCCGCTTCCACCGTTGCTGGAAACACCGCCTCAGGAAGTTTCATTGATCTGGCAGGGCGAGGTTCTTTTCCATGCTCAGGAGGGGACAGGGGAAAAGCGGGAACCCTTTTTGCGTTGCATACTCCCCGAACAGGCTTTTGCGGAATGGAAAACAGGATGGAACGGTATCGGAAATGAGAATGTCTCCATCTATCCCATCCCTCTATGTCCCGATGGAAACGGAGTTCGTCTGAATCCGCCGAGGCTGGGCCTGGATGGAATTTCCGTTATACTGGACATTGGACGTGAAATAACCGGATTTCTGGAAGTTGAGCTGGAGTGCGAGGGAAAACAGGATGTTGTCACCCTTGATGTCCATCATGGCGAGCATCTGGATGACGGCAGGGTCCGGTCAAAGGTACTGTGTGCGGATTTTTCCGATACGATCCTGTGCCGCCCCGGTAAATTCAAGTTTTGTCATCCCCTCCGCCGTATCGCGGGAAGATATCTTCAACTTTTCTTTACCGGAGAAATCACGCAATGCATCCGCTTGATTTATGCCGGAGTACGGGAAACCGGACCGGTCCTGCCGGAAGTATCCGCGTTTTCGGCATCAGACACGCTTTATGAAGAATTGAGAGACTCCGCCATACGCACGCTGAAAAACTGCATGCATGATCATTATGAAGATTGTCCGTGGCGTGAACAGTCTCTATATGCCTATGACTCCCGCAACCAGATGCTTTACGGCTATTATCTCTGGGGAAATTATGATTTTGCGGAGGCGTCTCTGGATTTACTGGGTGAGAACTATTTCGCCAATACCGGTTATCTTGCCCTGTGCGCGCCGTCGCAGGATGAAATAACGATTCCGGTTTATACTTTTGCATGGATCTGCGCCGTCTATGAATTTGTCCTGCACAGCGGCCGCATCGAATATATCGGAAAACAGATTTCCCGCATCAATACCATCCTGGATGAAGCGCTGAAACGGAAATCTCCGGATCATGATGATTTATATTCCCCGGGAAAATCAGAAGATATCTGGACGCCCGGCGCTTCAAATGGCACGATCTGGAACTTTTACGAATGGACGGGAGACCTTTCAGGCAGCACGGTTTTTCCGCAGGCGCTTTACCAGATTTACCTGGCGGAGGCCCTGGCGTGTGGAGCTAAGCTCAACGGTTATGCCGGCAATGAAGAGCAGGCGAATTATTATGGTGCCGCGGCCAGTGCCTTGCATAAAGCAATTGACCGGATTTTCTGGCTGGATAAATCTGGTTGTTACGGGCAGTTCACACCCGAAGCCGTTTCTGTTCAGGTACCCTATGAGCATGTACAGACTGCCATGCTCCAAGCCGATATGATTCCGGAAGGACGAAAAAAGCAAGTTCTACAAAATATCCTCCAACGCAAAACCCGGGCTTGCACCTACAGTTCCATGATGTATTTCATGCGTGGATTGATGAATGGAGATGAACAAAGCCGACGTTTTGCCGTCACCCGCTTCAGGGAAGCTTTTCTGCCGATGCTGAAATCAGGTTTTGACAATCTATGGGAACTTCCTGAGCCCAAAGCGTTGTATGGATACAGTCTATGTCACGGCTGGTCGGCAATCCCCGCTTATTTTGCAAACAGCATCGTCCTCGGGGTAACGCCATTGAGTCCAGGCTTTAAAACATTCCAAGTCTCGCCGTTCGCCGGGAATTTGACCAGTGCTTCCGGCAGTGTTCCGACGCCTTACGGAAATATTCATGTCAGTTGGACACTTTCTCCGGAACGGAAAATGAACATAAAAGTAGATGCTCCAAGGGAAACGGAGCCCCATATTGAATTGTTTCCCGAATATAGTTAAGGAATAAACAGGATGAAACAAAAGGCAATGCCTTTCCCATTGGGGAAAATGGATGATTTTCAGATTTATCTGCCGCCGGAGGACCTCAATGAAGAATCTTCCATGCGTCAGGTACACCATTTCAATGATGCCAACCGGATATTCACGGAAGGATTCAGGCTTCCCGAAAAAAATTCGGCCCTTTCCGTCAGCTTCGTCTACGGCCATCCCGCCGATTATCGCGGGAAACCGATGCTTCATGCCGGTGTTTCCGAATGGCAGACAGCGCTCCGTCATCTGAAAGCCATGCATATCGACTCCGTCATATTTCAGTCCGCATTGTGGCGGGAACTCAATGAGTGCTTCTATCTTTCCAAATCCTATTCATTCATGAAACAATACCCTGTAATCGAACACCTCCTTGCCGCTGCCGAACTGGAAAATATCCAAGTTTATCTCGGCGGTTACGGTTCGGTCGCGGGATGGGCGGAACACTTTTCCGAAGAAGATTTACAGGAGGAACTTGCCGAGCACCGCCGCTGTCTGGGGGAGTTGAAAAACTTTTCGTCCATCGCCGGATTTTATTTCCCATGCGAAACCTCTTACGTGGACCGGCGCCTGCCCGAAAAAGAACGCCGCATGCGTATTCTATACCGGAATTTTTCCGATATGGTCAAAAGCTTTACAGAAAATCTAAAAATCATCATCTCCCCCGCCACGATGCACCGCCCGGAGCATAATCCCGGATTCATCGAATTCTGGAATGCGATTCTCGCAGATACCGGAATCGACATTATTATGCCGCAGGACTGTATCGGCAACTGCTGTTCCGCCCTTGAGGAAATCCCTTTGCAATGGCAGGCATGGAAAGAGATTGCAGAGAAAAATAATATGAAACTCTGGTCGCATACCGAGCTTTTTGAACGCAGAAGTTTCTATGATACCGTCAATCTTTATCCGGCGTCTCCGCGTCGTGTTGCGGTTCAACTTGCTTTGACTGCGCCGTTCGTAGAACGCCACTGCTGCTGGGAAGCACTCTATTTCGCTTCCGCCGAAGCCGGTCAGGATGGTATATCCCTGCAAAACTATCTGCAAAGTGGGAAGCTCAATTTTTCGTCATAATTTCCAGGAAGATATCCGATATTACAAGGACATATTGCTTTTACTCTGCTACTTTCACGATGGCGTCGGCAGGGGGCAGTCCCGGATATGCGGCTTTTTTTTCGCCGTTTATCCATACGCTGTAGCCCTCGTGCCCGTCCGCGAAATAATCTCTGTTATCCGGGCGATCCCAGCGTATTTCGACCTTTTTCCCGGCGTAGTCAAACGGCCCCCATTGCAGATAGTCCCACCTGGGGTTCAAACCGGAAGGAACCAGTTTGATTTGTCCGTCCAGCTCGGGATTGCAGCCAACGATGTGTTTGACGAACATATCCAGGGCACCGGCGATTTCAGTGGCAAAGAGCGGAGGTTTCGAGCCGCCGGTTTCCGGATGCTGATAACCCAGCGCCTGAGGTACGCCGTTTTGGGTGAACAGATCGATGGTTTTGTAGGTCAGCCAGGCGGATTGGCGGGGCGAATAGCGCATCAGCCCCTGATCGACCAGCCAGTTATTCCTTCCGCAAACCCAGCCAGACCAGCCCCAGCCGCGCCCCGGATAATCAATGGAAATGGTCGGAATGGCGTATTTGGTGTTGAATTCCCGGGGTGAATGCAGGTGCTGGAACAGCGCTTCCGCCTGTGCTTTGGAGGGAATGCCGGCAAAGAGCGGAAAAAAGCCGCAGCAGGTTTTGCAGAATAATTTATCGTGGTTATCCGCGAAAATATCAAAATAAAAACCCTGTTTTTTGTCCCACATGTATTTGTTTATAGCCTGACCAAGCTGTTTGGCGCGTTCGTTCATCTGTCCGGCGACTTCGGGTTCCTGGAAAATCCCGGCCATTTGGGCCAGCAGTTGATATTCCCGGGCCAAATATGAATTCAGGTCCACCGGCTGTATCGGGCGGGTGAATTTGCGCAGGTTTTTGTTGAATCCGCCCCAGGCGAAACGAATCGAATTGTCCCAGCCGACCTCAAAACTGTCGTATTGTGTAATCATGCACGAGGTCAGTTTATCGGTATACAGTTTTTGCTGACGGAGTGTCCGGTCGTAAACCTCGCGGAGAAATTTCTTATTGCCGGTCCGCAAATACAGTTCCCATGCGGCCATCGTCAATAGTCCGTAACTCTGCGGGGATTTCGGCTCCATGAAATGCAGCATCATGGCTTCCAGCATAGTCAGGTCGGCCGGATCGTTGAACCAGCGTGCGCCGGTTATAATATGAGCGGAATCCTCATCCCAAAACAGTCCCAGCCAGTTTTGATCCTTGGAGGGGCATATGTAGCTTTGCCGATTCCCGGCGGAACGGTAGGTATCGGCTTTAAAAACGTAGAAACTCCAGTAATAGAATTTTTCCAGCAGAGGATTGGGGCAACGCAGTCCGGGAATGGAATTGAAATACGCTTCCCATTTCCGTTGAGCCTCGGCAAAGGTCTGATCCGGAGCATCCAGAGCCATTTTCAACCGGCTTTCCGTTTCAGCCGGCGCCTTGGAAATACCGAGGGCCACCGTGAAAACCAACTCATCCGCGACACCATCTAAATTCGAAATAAAATCAATCGCCGTCTCTTTCGTGATGAAATCTTTCGAGCCGTATACGCGGGGAACTGGCGGCACATTGCGTTCGGTGAATTTGATTTCGGCCCGGGGCAAAGTCGTGCCGATGAACTGGGTATATCCTTTGTGGCAATCCTCTTTGATGGCGATCTCGGCAATATCGCCGCTGACGGTTACGGCCCCTACCCCCATGCTCTTTGCCGCCACGGTCACGGTACCGGAAATCCCCTTGAGTCCGGAAATTCCGACCTTGCAGACAATGACTTCATCTATTATGCAGCAGTCCTGGACCAGGCGCACGCCCCGCCACGCGAATTCCTGATGGGTATGGTCGGGCTGCCAATACATTTTGCCCGGAACCGGCGCGAATGCCGCGGTCTCATTGGCGATTCGTAAATTGATCAGCGCACTTTTTTCCTGATGCTCGCGAATAAATGAAGACGCCAGTTCCGGCGGCTTGTACCAGGCCCCCAATATTCCGGGACGGAACTCTTCCGTGGCGCCGCCGGGAGCTTGCTTGTCGGGACGGGACATCTTCAGGCGGTAAAACATATTGTTGTCCACGGCGACATCGGAATCGCTTCGGCGAAGCAACCGGCAGATCCCTTTGGCATCGGCGCTGAACGCCGCGGCGGATAATCCCGCCAGGAATAACGATAATAATAATTTACGCATGATGATCCCCTTTTTGCCCGAATGGGCAGATTGCAAATTGTTTTTTCCGTGATGTATTCACGGCAGGAAAAAGCAGTCGACCGGAATGGTATTATTGTTCATTTCAACTCAATATGGGCTGATTCTCGAATTTTCCGTTTCCGTCAGTCTGTTTTTTTACATTCTTTGACACTTTCGCGTACAATCAGCGTCGGTTTGATTTGTCTGGTATCGGTCTGATTTTTCTTGCCGTTTGCCATATCGACTATTGTCGCAAAAATATTTTCGGCAATCGCGTCCGAATCTTCCTGAATCGTAGTGAGAGGAGGATTGAGGATTGAAGCGAAATCCCGATTATCAAAGCCGAGCAGTGAAATATCGGACGGAATGAGGATATTATGCCGGTGAAAATAAGCGATGACACCAAGCGCGATAATATCGGTAAAGGCAAAAACCGCACTGATATCCGGCGCTTTATTCAACAAATCCTCCACCCCTCTCTCAATGTTGCCGTCCATGGCGCCCTGGCTGATGATATTCACATACGTCGGCTCTATTTCAGGATGTTCGGCGACAAAATCCTTTACCCCCTGAAAGCGATCATGGAAGAGATCATGATTCAGCTCGATATCCTTGGTCAGCACTCCGATTTTCCGATGGCCGCGGGAATATAAATACTTCATTCCCATATAGCCGCCCGCGCAGTTGTCGGTTCCGATGCACGCCACGCCGTCTTCAACGTTGTTGATCATGATCAGGCGTTCCGGGGGAATGCGCTTCCGCAGCAGGGCAAGCGCTTCCGGGTCCAGAACACACTCGACAATCAGAATGGTGTCGTATTTTTCCGGTTCGATTTGGAGGAAATCCGCCGTCAAATCAAATTTGATCCGTTTCTTGGCGAAGATATCCCTGAGTTTAGCCATCAAATTCAAATAAAAGGGGTTGGCAAACCGTTCCAATGACATATAAGCCAGCACGGAAGCCGATATGCCGCGAATGGCCTCGTCATTGACAAAAATCCCTTTCCCTTTCTGCCCGTACAGGTACGATTGCATTTTCAACTGGTCAAGTACTTTCTTTACCGTGGCGTCGCTGATTCCGTAATGTTTCGTCAGCTCGGCAATCGAAGGTATTTTCCCGGTCAACTGCCCGGAACAGATTTGATTCTGTAATTCATGTCTTAACTGCTGTACAGTCGTTTGCTTTGCCATGCCATTCCCTTTCACTTCGGTACCCATGTTAAATATATTATTTTTTTCGCCATATGTCAATATTAAACCTTGACTATTTATAAACTTTCTGAAGACAAAATTCTGCCCTCGGCAACACTGCCCGTATTCACGGAATTCAGGGCATTACATCTCTATTTCATAGATATTAACATCATGCTTCTTGAAATTGTCACTGAACCCGGAACCGGTGGGAACTATGGTTCGATCGGAACCGTTGACGGTCTTGACACTTTTGATTGCTTTTTTCAGGGTAAAAGTCGCTTCCCCTTCTCCTTCGCCGTCACTGACCGCCATGATGTATAATTTACCATTATATTTTTTGGCGATCCAGTGCAGCCACGCGCCTCCCCTGGCCGTGACTTCCGGAACCGGTTCGACCGATAACAGGATTTCTTTCACGGCATCGATTTCCGCCGCGACTTTTTTCATCGGCTCCCATTGTTCGGCAAAAGACAGACGGGCCGGGCGCTTCATGCAGTAATAGGAGAAGTATACCAGACCGGTCGCGCCTTCGCAAATGCACTGCCAGGACATGGAGCGGAGTTCCTCATAAGTCGGATGACGCCGTTTCTTTTTCTCCTCCTCCGTTTTTTCATATAAGCCCCAGTCGAAAGCCTGCGGCACCATCCAGACCGGGCGGAGACCGTTTACCTGATCGTGTGCGATCCGCGTCCAGTCGCTTACTTCGGAATACGGCTTTTTCGATATTGGATAAGGATCGGCTCCGGCAATATCGTATGCCTCGGCGAACACCCCCAATTCTTTCGGATGACAATGCACCATCCAAACCGGATGGTTCGGGTCTTCGGCCTTGATCCATTCATAGTGCCGTGCCAACAGATCGCGCAGTTCGAGTTTCGGTTCGTCGGCGATATACCAGGCCAATACGGCGGGGTGATTGCGGAAATGGCGGACATATTTGCGGATATTCGGCTCTTCGTCCGCTTCTGATTTGATAAAAGACGGACGCCATTGGCTGTCAACCATAAAATCCTTCAGACTGTAAATCACCTTCAACCCGTAACGCTGCGCCATGTCCAGTTCTTTATCGGTCGGCACCCGGTACGGCAACAGGCAGTTGAATTTGCTGTCGGCATAGATTTTCAGGTCTTCTTCATTGATCCGGTCCCAGTACATGCCCAGCGGAAAAACCGGTTTGCCGTCAACCAGCAACCGGCGATGCTCGTCGATCGTTGCGCCAGGTTTGTACCCCGCCGCCGGACGTTCGATATCGCGAGTCCACGTCGCAAGCGCTTTGCCGCCGCGCCGATCACTCACCGAAACGTTCAGTTTGTAATTGCCGACCGGCAATGCGCCAACCTGAAATTCGATCGGGCGCCCCGCCTGATTGCCGGAAAGTTCCAGCGGCCGTGTTTTATCGGCGGGCGAAAAACTGACGGTGATTTTCAGGTTTTCCGGTCTAAGTCCGTATTCTTTCGTATTCAGGTCGAGGCGAAAACGAACGGAGCGATCCCCCTCGGCAAGCTGCCCCCGGTAAGCCGGCTGCAGCAATGTCCCCTGCAGCAGCGGCAAAGACAACGGAGTGATGCTCAAATCATCGAACCAGGCCGTGCCGCTGGCCCCTTTGCTGGCATAGCAGACCAGGCATTGGGTAGTGGCGTCGCCGGGTACGTTGAACCGGAAAGTAATCGGCGTCCAATCCTGTGTTCCTTTGATCCCGCCGGGATGAGTTCCGCCCAGATAAACTTTATCGCGATAGGATTCAAGCCCGATGGTGATGCCGCCGGTGGGACCGGTGACGTTTTCGGTTTTGACCCAGCCTTTCAATTCGTACATCCGCCCCGGTTTCAGGTGCAACCACTGCGTTGCCAGAACGTATTTTGCGGGGTCGGAATTAACGAATTTCAACGAAGCCCGGCCGGAACGGGCGACGGCGGTGTTTCGCGAATAAATGCCGGGCACAGTCGCCTTCCAGGACGCCGGCATGACGCTGTTCTTCTCCGCCGCTTCAAATCCCGGATTCTCCACGGTCGGCGCAGCATGACAAACACAGGAAAGAAAGGTGAAAAATACGATTAATTTTAATGAACGAAACATGTGGCAGCACCCCTTGGTGTAATGATTCAGCGGTTCTGATTTTGAGTTGTTGATTTCAAAAGATCGAGTCTACCGGCTTGTTTTTACCAGTCACTGTTCGGACCGGCCCGTAAGGTCAGATAGAGAGACGATTCCGGGGCGCTGAAATGCCGCACTTTCTCCACATGACCATCCGCCCAGAGCATATTGCTGTGGTCGACATGAGTGTTGTAATAACATTCCGCGTACCCCGAATCGTATCCGCCCCAGTTGGAATACTGATCGACGGCAATAAAAGCCTGACTCGGGACTCGACAACGAGTCATGATACGGGGACGGTAAGAATCCGAAGACGGATAATGCTTCATGTGCCCCAGCCTGCCGTTCCACGCATAATTCGTCAGTTTGGCGTCGTTGATTGTGAAAATATCTTTGATCTGCTGACATATCAAGGCTCCGGGAGTCTTGTAATTACTGTCCATCGTAAGCGGAAACTCCTTGCCGCTGGAAAGATAGGGATAAATCCGCATCATCCAGTAATACCCGCAGGGAATCGTATCCGGGGAGAAAAACAGCGGCAAATATCCGGATGAATCATCGCCGATATACATCTGCATGGCGGCCCCGATTTGTTTTTCATTGCTGGCGCAGGAAGAACTTTGCGCCATCACCCTGGCTCGATTCAGCGCCGGCAGCAACATTGCTGCGAGTATTGCAATAATAGCAATCACAACCAGCAGCTCTATCAGTGTAAAATCTCTTTTTGTTTGATGCATCTTTTGTCTCCATTTGATTTAAATGTGTAATGTTTTAATGTTAAAAAGTTGCTTTCCTGAAAAAAATCCATATTCTCCAAATCGACCGCTTCAGACCGTCTCCATTGTTAACTTATTATGATCTCCTGAAAATTCTCATGAATATCCAAAGGTCATTGACCCGCATAACAATATCGGATTGCCTGGAGAGAATCCGACTTCACAACTGCGCCGTGATCCTGTCACCATGCCTCTTCTTACCGCCAGTTCCATTGTCTCAACCTGCCGTTTAAACCTAGGTACCCATGTTGACATGTTTCTATTATAACTGATGATTGCAGTAATGTCAATAGAATGAATCGTAAAAATTCGAAATTTTACCGAAATCCGGTAAGGAGTCAATCGCGTTCTGATGCTTTTTTCAGGTTTTATGCTTGTTTTTTTATTTTCGATTTAAATTTTCAGAATTATTGCAGATTTTTATGATCAGGGAAATCGCATGGGAAAAAATCAGCCACAGCAAAAGGAATCGACGTCACCGTCAAAGATTCAATTTACTGTGGCACATGTAATTACGAAAAAAGCCATCCGCTGTTCAAATGACTCACCGAAAAGAAGATCACAGGACCAGTTTCCGGTTTTCTCCGTCAAAAATATGAGCCCGCATGAGGTCGAAATTCAGCTTTCACGACCAGTCCGTCGAAGAAGTTCATCGGCGGCGTCCCGATAAAGCCCGTCACGAATACGTTGGCCGGGTTGTCGTACAGATTGATCGGCGATGGATCAGTCCGTCCTTCATCACGCAGATCC
>CALABZ010000121.1 GCA_937888615.1 uncultured Lentisphaeria bacterium
AAAAAAATGAAGATTTTTTTCAGAGAAAGCAACTTTTTAACACTAAACTATTACAATTCAACTAAAAGAGACGAAAAATGAAACAGATCAACCATGCTTACAGTCGGGAACACACTTTTACGCTCATTGAACTTCTTGTGGTTATAGCGATCATCGCTATATTGGCAAGTATGCTGCTGCCGGCCTTGAACCAGGCGCGGGCCTCCGCCCGCAAGGCCCGTTGCCTCAGCCAGGTGAAACAGGTGGGCACCGCCCTGAAATTCTATTCGATGGATTATGCGGATTATATCCCGCCGTTGAAGGCGATAAGCGGCGGACTGCCTGTTTTCGACTATACCCGGGAAATGATCACCGAGAATTACCTGAAGAGTGCGGGGCCGATTCCCGGTGCTACGGCACAGAAAACGGCGGCGATCTGCATATGCGGGGATCAGGATAAAATCATCGCATACTATACGTCAAAGGGTAGAACTCCCGCTCAGATTGATACTTATATAAATCGTTACGGTACTTATTGTTATAATACAAGATATTCCAATACGAATACCAACCTCTTTTGGCCGATGACGTTGAAAACCATCGAAAAGCCCGCGGCGTGTGCCCTGCTGGCGGACGGCCACAACGGAGAATGTTATCTGCAGCCCGATACCATTGCCTTCGCCCATGCGCCGGGCACAACCAATGTACTTTATTTTGACCTTCATGCCATGAGCGAAAAAGAAATTCCGGGAGATAAGACCGACGTATTCTACACCGGAAGATAACCGGATACAACCTGGCGGCATGACGACGGCGCCACCGTCCGACTCGAATGTGATATCGATAGGGCCTGTGGAGTGAGGGACAGAGCGCCCTATCTAAAAAATTTTAATGTGGATTTTTAATAAAAACAATTTGATAGAGAGGAAGTTACAAAATGATTCGATTTATTTCCGCCCTTACTACGGCACTATTGATGATTGCGGTATTGTTTATCTTTACCAGCGTCAACGCGGGAGCTCCGGTTGCGGCGAAGCAAGGACATGACGGCATCTATTTTTTTTCGATGGGGCATGAAAAAATGCCGGTTTTTCCAGGTTCCGTCCGAATTTCCCAAAACAGCCTGTACAGTCGGAATGCCGGATATGGCTGGATTCATGAGGGAACCCGGGGGGATCGCTCGGAGAATCTGGTGGCCAGAACGGCCCGTCCGAACAGCAGTCCGACACCGGACGATCTTTCCGGCAACCGGGTTTTCTGGCGCGGCGGCGACAAGCCTTTGATTTTCCGGGTCGATGTGCCGGACGGAAAATATCGGGTTTGGGTTTATTCGGGGATCTTTGATTTCGACCGTTTTGTCGATAGGGCGCCACCGAGATCTACACTCTTTCCCTACACGACGCTCTTCCGATCTCCGTTTTGTCGATATGGCGCCGTTCGAAATTACGGCGGGGGGCGAGTCGAAAAACAATCATGACGCCATTAAAAATTTCAAAACGTTCTTTTTCCGTGAATTTGACGGGGATTATGAGTATACGCCCGACTGGACTGTGAATACGATCTGGGAGAAATATGTGCGCGATCAGTCCATCACCATCTATGAATTGGACGGGGTGGCGAAAAACGGCGAATTGAATATCGAATTTCATAAGGCAAAGGCCAGCAGTACGGTACTGTCGATCAACGCAATCGTTATTTGCCCGCTTGACAAACTTGCGCAGGGCGAAAAATTGGTCGCCGGCATCGAAGAAGGCCGCCGCAGCCAGTTTGCCGCCAAAACGAAACTGATTCCGGCGGAACACGGCGGGCCGCTGCCGGAAGTGTCCGATGCCTTCAAGGAAGCGGGGATTGTCCCTTATGTCCGGAACTTCATGAAACGGGTCGATCCGGAATCCATCCCGCAGAAAAGCGAAATCGGACAGCCGCTGAATATGTTCATGGCGCAGGGACAACGTGAAATTCTGTCGTTTGCGTTTTATCCGCTGAAGAACCTGAAGGACGTGACGCTGGAGGTGAGCGCGCTCCGCAATGACGGCGGGAAAGTGCTCGACGGCAAGGACGTCAAACTGCAATGGATGCGTTACATGATTCAGCCGCTGGATTATATGCGGCGCAACTATGAATTCCGCGGCGTTCCGGTGCTGATGATGGAGAACAAGCCCCTGAATTATATCAAAGGGATGAACCGGCAATATATCCTGACGGTTGCGACCTCCCCGGAAACCGCGCCCGGCATTTACCATGGAACGGTCAAGGTGGCGGCGGCGGGGAAACCGTTGTTGTCGATGCCGCTGCAGGTCGAGGTATATCCGTTCAAGCTCGAGACTTATGCGGATGACGACGAACGGGTGTGGCTCTATTATGCGGACACTACCTACCGGAAGTATGGCGAACTGTTGTTTCCCGAGGCCGAAAGGTGGGATCGGATCGATAAAGACCTGGCATTTATGAAAGAACAGTTGATTGCGCCGACGATCCTGTTTGATTACAAGGCCTCGAAAGATGAAATTGATCATTTCATGGACCTGTACACAAAATACAATTTTCGCGGCTATGGCGTTTTCGGTGATTATTCCATGCTGGGCTTGTTGGAAAAATATTGTACGGGCCGCAGCAAAAATAAGGACCTCACACCTTTCATAACCAAAATACGGACTGTGCTCGAACGGGGAAAAGAAAAGAACTGGCCTCAGCTTTCGTTCTATACGTTCGCGGAAATGAAATCGGGCGTACCGGGTTATAAACTGGCGCAGGAAATGCTGGCGCAACTCAAGCGGGAAATCCCCGGTGTGGTATTGATCGCATTGCCGAATTCGGTCCGGGAGGCCGAGGCCATGATCGACAGCGAGGCGGATATCGTCGGCCCCAACGCCGTAAGCATGACCGAAACCATCAGCGGCAAAGTACGCGACGCCAACAAAAAATTGTGGTTCTACGGCTGGGGTCGGCAACGGTTCCGCTGCGGCGTGATCGACTGGCGGCTGGGGAATCGCGGCGGCATCAAGGAATGGTACAGCTACACGTCCGGGACGCCGTTCAATCCGGTGGACGGGACCTACTTCGACAGTTGGAACGACGCGCCTCCTTTCCTCGGACCGAATGGGCCGGTTTCGACCCTCGGCATGGAGGAAACAACCCAGGGGCGGATCGACTTCTTCTATATCGCGACCCTTGAAAAATGGATGGAACAGGCCGCACGGCATAAGACGCCGCAGACAGCCGGGGCATTGCGGCAGGCACAGGCTGTTATCGATGATTTGAAGGCACGGATTGTCCCTGATTATTTCTACTACTATAAACGGATGAAGGACAGCGGCTACAAGGACAATCAGTTCGATATCAACAAGGAAGAAGTGTTCAAGTGGAAGGACGATGAATACCAGGCGTACCGTCGGAAAATCGCCGGAGCGATTATCGCACTGAAGAATGCGATCGCCGGCATCGGAACAGCGGCGACGGATTCGGGGGAAAAGACTTCCGCCGCGTCGAATGCCGCCGCTTCCCTTCCCATGACGACAATTTTTACTGCGCAGTCGGACGGCGCCCTGCTTTTGTCGGCGGATTGCTTCACCGATTCGTCGCCGGGCTGGTCGCCGGACGGCAATATAATTTCCTTTATTTCCCGGCGGGAGGATGGGTACCGGATCGTTCTGGCTTACCTGAAAGACCGGAATATCGTCGTTCTGCCGGTCCCGGTTTCGCCGGAAGCCGGTTGTGAATGGTCGCCGGACGCGGCCCGGATCGCGTTTACCGCGGCGGACGGCACCGTAAAAGTGCTTTCCCTCGGGGACAACCAGACCCTGAGCCCTGGAAAAGGGGAAAATCCCGTATTTTCGCCGGACGGGAAAAAGCTCGCTTATGATTCTTCCCGTGGCATTGTCGTTTATGATTTTGCGTCGGGAGCCGCTTCGGAGATCGGGCGTTCGTCCGAACTGGAAGCGTCGGGCAAGCTCTGCTGGAGCCGCGACGGGAAATCGATCTATTATTCCGGCAACGGCGATATCCGGGTGACTTCGGTCACGGGCGAGCGAAATCAAAAGCTGCTTGACCGCAGTAAAACCGGGCTCAACGTCGGCCCTGCGCTGGAAGATCCGGTCGTGTCGCCGGACGGGAAAAAGCTCTACCTGACGCTGAATTACGACGGCTTGTTCGCCCATGCCTCCAACAATCAACTGGCGGTGTATGATCTGGCCGCGAAGAAGCTGGTTCCGATCTGCGACGCCAACTCCTGGAGCCTGTCGCCGGACGGAAAACGAATCGTCTACGGCATCGGCGATCAACTGATGAGTTACGACACGGCTTCGGGCAGTCGGACGGCATTGTTCAAAGGGATGGACCCGGCGATTTCTCCGCGCGGCGACCGCGTGGCGTATTTGTACCGGCCGTCGCTGTTGGTCGAGCCGGATGTCCGGGTTTTCCGCTTACCGTGATTGCATTTTTTGAAAAAACGAAGTATAATGGACTTATAAATTGCAGACTGTTGAAATGACATTATTGAAATCAAGAGAAATCTATGTGAATGACCGGCAGGCTATCGCTGTAACCAGCATGGCCAGGGTCGGAAGCCGAATTTATCTGGGACTTACCGCCGGTGCGCAGGCATTGGCGGTATACAACATCGACACGGACACCATTGAGGCGTTGCCGCCAGTGTTTCCGTGGGTTGAAAAACGGAATTATTGCACGAAAATTCATAACGCACTGGGGGTGCTGGCGGACGGTTCGCTGTTGATCGGCGAAGGGAACCATTTCACCTGGGACGGGCTTCCGGTGACCAGCCGCTATCTCGACCAGGAACTCCCGGAATCAATGCTGGGACGCAAACGGAAACAGGGGTTTCCCGAAGTGGCGTACACGGACTTCTGCTTGAAGAATCTTTCCGGCTGGAACCGGCGGCGCGACGCGCCCGGAGGGAAAATCGTCCGTTTCGATCCGGCCACCGGCCAGAGCAAAGTCGTGGCTTCGCTGCCGCCGTATCTTTATGTACAGTCGATGGTGGTCGATCCGGTTCGTAACCGGGCTTTCGGACACACGATCCCGGACAATCATTTTTTCTACCTCAATCTGGATACCGGCGAATTGCAGGACCACGGGCGGATTTCCGATTACAGTTTCCATAATCTCGCGATTGCGCCCAATGGCATCTGCTATGGCGCCTGGATCGAAAAAGGCAGCCCGGCCCTGAAACTGCTGCGCTTCGACCCGCAATCCGAAACGTTGAGCCATCTGGAAAGGGTGATCCTGCCGGATATCGGCCCGAAGGTGGCCGGCAACCAGGGGCTTGACCAATGGCTGGTGACTCGTGACGGTACTATGTACGTCGGTACGGCCGGACAGGCGGCGCTGCTGCGTTTCGACTGGAAGCGGGAACGTTTTATCACCGTGTCTCCCCAACTGACGGAAGCGCGAGTCACCTCGCTCGACGAGGATGAAAACGGGATGATCTGGATGGGGGCCGGTTATCCGCACATGCAACTTCTCTGTTTTGATCCGGCCACCGGGGCGGTCATCAACTACGGGCAGGTGAATGAAACCCTGCCGCGCTGTTATTTTCATTGCGCATGCTATTTCAAAGGTAAATTATATCTGGGTGAAACGGATGGATTTTCGCCCTCCATACATATTCTTGATTTACAAAGCATCAGACAATTTACGGGAATGGAGAATTATGAGCAAGAGAAAAAAGCTTCCGGAAATCCTTGAGGTTCCGTCAGTCTTTAACATGGGGTTTCATTATACCAGTCAGTATTGCCGCCGTTACCGGATCAATGTCATGGGGCTGGTGGATCAGTCCTCGCCGGAATGGGAGGACTGGTATTTGCGGAGTCACAGTTTCGAAGCCTGCCGGGATATCGCGGAAGCCGGATACCGGATTCTCGAAATCCATTTTCTGTACGGATTCGGGCTGAGCGGAGAAAAAGAGGAATATGAGCGGACGCGCGAAATGGTTGTCAACGCCCATCGCGCCGGATTAAAGGTGCTCGGCTATTTTCAGTTTTTTTCGGTCCAGTCGGAAACCTTTTTTCTGGAAAATCCCTGGGCGAAAAAGTGCATTCAACTGGACGAGAACGGAAACAACCGGCGATATGCGTACAACCGCGACGCCCTGTGTTTCTCGCATGAAAAAGTCCGGCAGTATTATCTGGACGGCATAAAGCTCGGGCTCAAATATTGCGACCTTGATGGAATCCGCCTCGATAACTCCTACAGCAAAACCTGTTATTGCGAAAAATGCCAGCATGAATTCCGCAAATACCTGGAGACTGAATTCTCCGAGGCCGAAGCCCGCCGGATTTTCGGGATCTATCCGCTCAGCGAATGCCGCCTGGTTCCGGTTCATGTCCCGGAAGACCCGCTCTGGCAGGCTATGACCGATTTCGGCATCAAGCGTATGCGCCGCATGATGGGCTCTCTGTACCGGCAGGTCAAACGGATAAAGCCGGAAGCGGTTTTCGGCGGAAATCCGGCGGTCAGCCGGACCCCTGACGAGATCAGCGTCAAAAATCATATTTATCTGCCGGACGCCGGGAAATTTTATGACCTGGTTTGTGCGGAAAATTCCCTGTTTCCGGGGCGTACCGGCGACAGTATACGGCATCAGACGTTGGTCTATAAGACCGCGGAGGCCAACGGTTTCAAGGCTTACGCGTCGCATCATCTGCACCGGGACGGGAAATTGCGCTGGCCGGAAAACACCCGTGAATGCGCGCTGTCTTTATTCGAGGCGTTGGCGTTTGGCGGACAAATTCCGACTGCCTGCTGGGGTTTGCGCATGGACGGGGACGAGTTCAAATCCCTGTATCAGCGCCCGGTATTTCTGGAAACGACCCGGGCGGCAGCGGACTTTCTGTCCGAACACGGCGAGATTTTCCGGGGGGCGGTCAGCGACGCCAAGCTCGGGATTTATGCCAACCGTTCCGCCCTCGCATTTGATTACGATCACAGTTGGTATTCCCTGCAGGGGTTGTTCCAGATTTTTCTGAAAAATCACATCCCATTCCGCATGGTCGATACCGACGATATCGAAAAACTCAAAAGCCTGTCGGGGCTGATTATTGCCGATATTCGTCCCGTATCTTCAAAGGTGCTTCGTGCGTTGCAGAATTTTGCCGTCCGGGGTGGAAAAATATTCATGACCGGCGAGGCCTGCCGTTATGACGAATACATGTCGCTTCGTCCCCGCCGTGAGCTTGAAGGCCTGTTTCCGGACGGTTCCGTCATCTATGGCGTCGATACTCCCGAGGCGTGCGAGAAAGGACTGGTGCGCCTTGACGATCCGGAAGGCCCGGTATTCCCTTATCCACGGGAAGCCGACAGGGTTCTGGAGGCGGTAAAGATTCTGTCGCCGGATGGATACCGGATCGAAGCGCCCGAATTCATTGCGGCGGAAACCTGGCGCAATGCGGACGGGCGTAAGGTGGTTGCCCTGTTGAATTACGACAATGCCCACCCCGCGGACGTGACGCTGGGGCTGTCGTTGCGGGCCGGGGATGTTCAAATTCATTCTCCCCGGCGGTTCGGGGTTCGTTCCGGTACGGTCAAGGGTAATGAAGTCCGGCTGAAGGGGCTGGATACCCTGGCAATGGTATCTTTTCGATTGTAAACAAAAAAAGATTGAAATAAGCAGAGGTTGACAAACGGATGAATGTAGGAAAAATTGTGCGGGCAGTTGGATGGTGTGCCTTTTGGGGGATCGCTTATTTCGTGATGCCCGAAAGTTTCGCCGGGGAAGCGGCGAACGGCAAAGTCTCCGGCTGGACGATCAGCCGGGAGCTGTCCGAACAGAAAATCGATGTCGTCGAAATGGACGGTTCGCCTTGCGTACAGATGGAAACCGTCAAGCCGACGAAACAGCCGGGAATGCTGAGCCGGCAGTTTGCGGTGAAACCGAACCGCAAGTATGTATTCACCGTTTATCTGAAGCGGGACTCCTTTGTTTTCGGTACGTCCGTATCGGTGAATGTACCGCAGGCCGACGGAGAAAGCAGGATCAATGAAAAATCATTCCGTTCCGAACACTGGGAGCCGATAAGCATTCCTTTCGAGTCCGGGTCGGGTACTGTCGCCACTGCTAATATCATTATTCCGAATATCGGAGTGCGCCGGATCACCATGGGACGCAAATTATGGGTTCGTGACGCCTCCCTGTCGGAGATCGATACCTCGAAGAACCTGGTGTTCAAAGGCTTGACGTCCGGAGAAAACCGCCTGACCGTGGATATTCCGGTGACTGCGCCGTATTATGTCTGGGCTCATGTTTACCTGCCCGGCGATAATCATTTCTCGCTGCAATGCGGCGGCGAACAGCGGACTTTTCGAGGGTATACGCTCGGACAGTGGTATTGGGTGCGTCCGGTTCTCCCCGATTTCATCCTCAAAACGGGGAAACGGGAACTGGTGTTCACCGTTGATGGAAATGGCGCTAAAGTAGACGAACTGTTGTTGACCGCGGATCAGTTTTTTCGACCTTCGGGCGCAACGGAATTACTGCCGCCGCGTCCCGGCGGGCTTCCGGGCAACATTCCGGCGGTAAAGGTGGAACAGGCGGAAATTTCGTTGGGGCCCGACCGGGAACTTCCGCCGGGGCAATGGGGGATCTCGCAGGGAGTGCCATTCCCGAAAGGGGCATTGCCGGAGGCGGCGAATGCCCGGATTGCCGACCGTCCTTTTCAGGCGCAGTCGCTCAGCAGGTGGAGCGACGGCAGTGTGCGCTGGCTGTTGGTTTCGACCCTGGTTTCGAACGGGGAAAAACTGCGGCTGGAGTACGGAACCGAAGTGAAAAACGTTCATCCGTCAACAACCGCGCTTCGTGTTGACAAACGGCCCGATGGCGGTTGTTCGATCGTCACCGGCAAAATCCGGTTCGACATCGTGCCGGACCCGAACGCCCTGATCCGTTTCGCTGACGGAAACGCCGTTACGGTGCTATGGAAAAACGCGGCCCTTGCGAAGACACCCGCGATTACGGTGGAGGAAACCGGCCCGGTTCGGGCGGTGGTAAAAATAACCGGAACCTGTGACGGTTCATTCGGTTATATCATGCGGTGCACCGCCTATGCGGGCGCGGAAACGATTGAGCTGGAACACCAGTTAGTCAACTACGGCTTGAAAGCCATGGACGCGCAGGACTGCGGGTTGAGGATAAACGGCACATTCAAACAGGCGCATTTCATGCCTTCGGACCAGGAGGTTATCCGGCCGGTTCCGGCGGAAATGTCGACTTTGGTACGGGCGGCGGGAAAAGACGCGAATACATTTCCGTTCAGCATCACTTCTCCGGGTCAAAAGCCGGTTTCCGGTAAACGCGCCCGGGGTCTGGTCCGGCTGGATTCCGGGCTGCTCATCGCCGTACGGGATTTCTGGCGGAATTCCCCGGGCGAAATCAAAGTGGAGGCAGACCGGGCCGTGGTCAATCTTTATCCCCGCAAAATTGTGTTTGATTCTGGCATGTCCAGAACCCGGCGGCTGTTGATTGGTAAATCGGCGAACAACGCCCCCGCCGATGTATTTCTGGCGCACCCCCTGTTGCTGGCGTCGCCGGAGTGGTATTGCGATTCGCGGGCGTTTTTCGCGTGGCCGCTCAGTGTCGGGGCCGCGAATGCGCCGCTTTACGAAAACAGCGTCCGGCGAACGATTGATTTCTGGGTCCAGCGCGAGGAAGTCGTGATGAAAAAGCCGTTTTATGAGAATATGCTCTTCTGCGGCGAGTTCCCCAACGGGCCCACGAGCTGCAACAACCTCGAAACCGCGTTGGGCGAAGGGGTGATGACGCAGTTTTTCAGGAGCGGCAGGCGGGATTATTTCGATTTTGCGGAACGCATCATTTCGCATTTTGCCGATGTCGATATCAGTCATACGAATGGCGAATTCAAAGGGCGAATCCTTGTGCATGGTCCATTTATCCGGAAAAAAATGCGTCATACCGCCAATGGACATTCGTGGTACGGCGGTGCGTCCCTGTATGGCCTCTTCGCCGGTGACCGCTCCATTCTGGATATGGCCCGGGCGGTCGGGCAGTACCATGCCCGGATGATTCCGCCGCAGGAACCCAAAACATTTATTCACTACTGGCGTCAACCGGCCTGGCAGTTAATGGCGATTCTTCATGCCTGGACAGTCTGCGGCGATAATGAGCTGCTGCCCGCTGCCCGCCGCCTTGTCGAACTGACCCGGTGCCAGCAGGATCATATCGTAACGCTCTGGCCGTACATGTTTGCCGTCGGTATGCGCAGTATACGGATGTACTACGAAATCACCGGAGATCCGACGGTTCGCGAACTCTATCTGCAATTGGCCGACGCCTACATGTACCTGCGGCAGCGTCCCGAGGACACGTCGTTTGGAGAACCTGCGAAATCCCCCGGCATGTTGTTGGGGAACTATCCGAATGACCGCAGTTGCTGTTTCTTCAATGTGGCGGCAAATGCCGATTGGCTGGCGGACCGGACCGAATACGTGCCGGTTGCCGCGACGGATATGGACTTGCAACTGCAATACGGAATCAGCGATCCGACTTTTCTCTGGGGGTCGGCGGACCTGCTGCGGGCGATGCGTCAGGATAAACTCGAACTGGCGGACCGCGGAGCGATGACCCCGACGGTACAGATGAATGCTTTCGGCGCGGTGACGCCGGAGGGCAAACTGCCCTTTCCGGCAACGGTTTTTCAGGTGAATGATGTCGAAGACCGGGCGTTTTCCCTGACCCTGTACTCCATGCCGGAGCCCGCCTATAAATACAGTCACAAAGCGGATTGCGTGGCCCGGCTTTATGCGCCCGACGGCAAATTGCTGAAAACCGATTCATTCACCACGCACGGCATGAATCAGTATAAATTCGATGTTCCGGCCGATGGTCAGCGCGGTATTTACACGCTGGTGGTAGTGCTGAAAAACCCCTGGCATTGGACGCTGGACTATCTGCCGCTTCAACTGACGGCCGGACGGCACGTGTTGGAGGTGGAGCCCCGTTTCAACCAGGTGGCGCTGGACCGTTTCTGTTTTGCGCCGGCCGGGAAATTCGATCCGAACTCGGCGGCGAATATAATGATCGAAGCCGAAAGCGCGCCGCTTCCCCAAGGCTATGTACGGGAGGACAACCGTTATGCGAGTGGTACGGCGGCGGTGCGGAAAGCAGGCGCCAAACGTCCGTTGGTTTATGAATTCAAGGTTCCGAAGACGGGGACTTATCTATTCCGCGCCGGGATTTACAGGGGCGCGACGAAAAATTCGCTGGAAATATCCGTTGACGGCAGTCCGAAAATCGATTGCGGCCAGACCCATGACATGGCCGCCAATCCTTATACCTGCTGGATGCTCGGCTCCTCGCTTGGCGCGGATTCCATTATCCCGACGTGGAAAGAATCAGCTTCGCCCTATGAAACGTTTCCGGTTCCGGGGGCGGAGAACTTCGATTCCTCTCCGGCTTTTGCACATGCGGCAAAAGACTTTTGAAGTACGGATGACCCCGGGCGAAATGGCGGTCGGCGAAATTCAAGACGCAATTCCAGTCACGGACGGTGACGTCGTGCCCGCCGGTTATCTTGCGGATTCAGAGTATTAATTAATGAAGGTGAAGAGAGTAAAAAGACATGAGTATTTTGGATTGGAGTATTGTATTAATACCCCTGGCGCTGGTCATTGGCCTGGGTTGGTACAGCAGACGGTATATTCGCGGAGTAGTTGATTTCCTCTCCGCCGGACGACTGTGCGGACGTTATGTACTCACCGTGGGCGACATTGCCAACGCGATATCGATCGTCGGCATTGTCTCATACTGCGAAATGACTTATAAGGCCGGTTTTGCGGTCAACATCTGGCGTGGATTGCTGATCCCATTGAGCGTGACGATTTCGCTTACCGGTTACTGCATCTATCGTTTCCGGGAAACCAAGGCACAGTCGCTCGGTCAGTTTCTGGAAATGCGTTACGGCAGCAAAGCGCTGCGGGTATTTGCCTCGACGCTCCGCTCCATTGCGGAAATTCTCGCGCATTCGATCATGCCGGCCATCGCGGGAAGATTTTTCTTGTACTTTCTCGGTTTTCCGAACACGGTGGAAATATTCGGCTGCCAGGTTTCGCTCTTTTTTCTGATCATGTTCGGCTGCCTGGTGCTTGCGATCACATTGATTTGTTTCGGCGGCACGCTCACCATCATCATCACCGACACGATTCAAGGAATCATTTGTCTGCCGCTCATGGTGATACTCTGCTTTTATCTGCTGGGAAAATTCGACTGGGCAACACAAATTGCACCGGTTCTAATGGATCGCTCGCCTGGAGTCAGTTTTCTGAACCCCTACGACATCGCCGATATTCGGGACTTCAATCTTTTTTCGCTGTCTCTGATCGTCTGTACACTCGTGCTTCACCGGGCATCTTGGCTGGGCGTCGGCGCCGGGGGCGCGGCCAAGACTCCGCACGAACAGAAAATGGCCTCTCTCCTCGGCACCTGGCGTAGTTTTCTTGGCGCATTGCTTTACATTTTGATTTCCATGGGAATTCTAACCATGCTCAACCACATGGACTTTTCTAAAGACGCTCATACTATCCGCCAGGAGTTGGCGCAAAGATGCGCACAGGATGTCAAGATGGCTTCCCCGGTCCGGGCGAAGTTGATGAAAAATCTGCGCGAGGTTCCAGAGCAGGTTCACCGCATCGGAGTTGATAAACCGTTATCCGATGAGAAAAATCTTGAAACAGCCTACATTGAGGCCGCCCGCACCTCCTTTGCCGGACAGCCTGACGCCGGCAATATGGTTCAGGAGTTTCGAACGCTCTATCATCAGACGATGATGTCCGTGGCGATGCGGCACATTCTTTCCCCGGGGTTGATGGGACTTTTCTGCCTGTTAATGGTGCTGGCGATGGTGTCCACCGACGACAGCTATATCTTCAGTTCAACGCAGACGCTGGTTCAGGATCTGATTCTGCCGTTTTTCAAAAAGGCCCCGTCGCCGCGATTGCACATTTGGCTGCTGCGGCTGACGGCGATAGGAGTCGGAGTAATCTTCCTGATCTGTTCCATGTCGTTCGCACAACTGGATTACATCGGCCTTTTTCGGACTGTGGTGCTTTCCGCTTATCTTGGAGGTTGCGGACCGATGATGATTTTTGGTCTTTACAGCCGCTTTGGCACCCGTCAGGGAGCGTGGATCAGTTTGCTTTCCGGGTTTGGCTTATCTTTGTGTTTTTTTCTTATCCAACGCAACTGGGGAAATTTCGTCTATCCGTGGCTATGCGGAAACAACTGGGACGATGAGGTAGGCATTGCCTTAGAAGTGCTTTCGCGCCCGTTTAATCCGTGGATCGTCTGGGAAATGAATCCCGAAAAATGTCCAATCAACAGCTATGAATCCTACTTTTTCATTATGATGACAACGCTGATATTGTATATCGCCGTATCCAAATTGACGCTCAAGGAGCCATTCAATCTCGAACGGATGCTGCATCGGGGAATCTACAACACCGACGGAGTTCAGCAAGCTCCTGTCAAGTGGGGCTGGAGAAGGATCATCATTGTTCTTTCCGGTATCACCGACGACTATTCCCGCGGCGACAAAATCATCGCGTGGAGTCTGTTGATTTACTCATATGTTTACAAATTTTTGATCTGCTTTGTGTTGATCGTGGTCTGGAACGCGATATCGCCGTGGCCGATCACGTGGTGGAGTAATTTTGCCTTTTTGACAATGATTTTGATTCCGGCCATAGCTGTGGCGATCACCGCGATATGGTTCGGCATCGGCGGCGTCATTGGCATTAAACAGTTGTTCCATGACCTTGAGAACCGGACCGCCGATCCTCTGGACAACGGCATGGTCACGGGTGGAGTGTCCGCCTCCGATGCCGCCGAATTCGCGAAAATCGAAAAGAAAACGCAAAAAATGTAGGAAACTTATTCGGTTGGCCGGATGCCCGGCTCATCTCCGGCTTTTGCACATGCGGCAAAGGATTTTTGAATTACGAATGACTCCGGGTGAAATGGCGGTCGGCGAAATCCAATACGCAATTCCAGTCGTAGGCGGTGATGTCGTGTCCGCCGGTTCGCAGATGATAACCGATGTCGCACCCCACCGGGGTGTCGGGCGGCGGCCATTCATCCGTGCCGAGGCCGGGACTGCCGAATAATTCGTAAGCGGGAGCGGCGTATCTGGCGGACAGGAATTCACCGCGCGGGTCGGCGTAAGTGTCTTCGGTGGCGCTGGCGACGTAGGCCGGGCGCGGAGCGATCAGGGCGATCAGCATATGCTGGTCAAAAGACATTTCATTTTCATGCCCGATATGTTTATTCAGCGCCATGTTGAACCAGTATTTGCGCCAGTACAGCAGCCATTCGAGCGTTTCGCCGAAATTGCGCCGGGTCAGGGCCGCGCCGCAGCAACCCGAATTATTTGAATAGACCAGGCGGAAACGCGGATCGTTGGCGCCGGCCCAGAGCGCTGTTTTGCCCAGGCGGGAATGACCATGCAGAAGGGTGCGGTTCGGATCGACCCCGGATTCGGTTTCCAGATAATCCATCGCCCGCATCAGTCCCCAGGCCCAGGCGCTTATCGCGCCGAACTTCCGGTCGGGAGCGGTCATTTGTTCTCTGGTATAAAAAAGCTTGTAAATGCTGTCCGGAAAACCGTCGGGATAATCCGGGAAGATCTGCTGGTAATGAATGGTGGCCGAGGCATATCCCCGGCGGATCACGTCTTCGAAACACCAGCGTCCGGTTTGTTCGCCCCGGCTGTTTTCATCGGGCGGAAGCATGGCTGGATTATGGGTCAAGGCCGGTTCCGGCGTTACCGCCCGGCTCAGCATGACGTCCGGTTCGATGGTACAGGCGTGGTTCCCCTTGAAGTTGAGTCCCAGGCAGACCGGGGCCGGCACGGATGATTTGGGCAGATAGAGCAACAGGTCGAAATAGATGGAAGCGCCGTTCGACATGGTACAATGTATTCGTATTTCCTTGCGGATGGCGGTATTGTTCAGGGCGTGGCTGCAGTACGACAACTGTTCGAAGCGGATCTGGTCCGGGCGGCCGGGGATCGGACCGTACATTTCCTTGAATAAATCGAGCAGTTGACGGCGGCGGTGGTTCACCCAGTGGTATGCGGTTTCTCCGGCTTCGGATAAAACAGGGGGCAAGGTGTATTGAGGAACCTGGTTTTCGTCATGGAACATCCGGTTGAATATTTCATCTTTTTCAGACATTTTCATTCATCTCCTGATTGATTTCCGTTTTTGTCGCATATTGACTATTAAGATAGTCTGGTTCTTTGATTTTTCTATGCTTCGCACTTGCAAAACCCGTTATTTGCGTACTATATTATAGGAACAAGGAGTTTTTAGATGGACATGTTCTATAATCGTTTGGCTGAATTGAAAATCGTTCCTGTGGTCGCAATCGAAGAGGCTCATAATGCGGGGAAGCTTGGAGACGCTCTTTGTGCCGGTGGTCTGCCGGTGGCGGAAGTGACATTTCGGACGGCGGCCGCCGCCGAAAGTATCCGGATTTTGGCGGAACGCGGCGATATGACGGTCGGAGCCGGTACGGTTCTGACGGTGACACAGGCCAAGGAAGCGGTGGACAACGGCGCCAAATTCATTGTTTCGCCGGGTTTTTGCCGTTCAGTTGTCGAATATTGTATCGAAAACCGTATTTCGGTGCTGCCCGGCATCTGTACACCCACCGAAATTTGCTATGCACTCGAATATGGATTGCAGGTCGTTAAATTTTTCCCGGCGTCGTCTTACGGCGGGCTGAAGACGTTGAAAGCGTTGAGTGCGGCTTTTACCAGTTTCCGTTTTGTACCGACCGGCGGCATTGACGCTTCCAATATCAAGGAATACCTTGATTTCAAGCGTGTTCTGGCCTGCGGCGGCAGTTGGATGGTCAAAACCGACTTGATCAGCGGGCAGAAATTCGATAAGATTCGCGAGCTCACGGCGGAAGCCGTCAGCCTGGTAAAATGAATTTTAACCATATATATAGGGGAATATCGATGAAAAAGATCATGATGCTTCTAGTGTGCGCCGGAATGCTGGCGGTCCTTACCGGCTGTACCTCGGCCGTTACCACCAATCGCTTGAACGAT
>CALABZ010000122.1 GCA_937888615.1 uncultured Lentisphaeria bacterium
AACGCCTTAAGGCATGGCTTCCCTATATCCCTCGTGATGCCCAGGTCCATTCCTGCCTGGGCGATTGGTCTTTGGTGGATTTTAACAGTGAACAAAGTGAAATTCTGCTTTCAATTGTATTGATGTCCGCGGGTATGGTAAATTTTTCTGATGATATGACTAAGCTTAATAAGCTTGGGCTGGAAATGGCGCGTCGCATAGCTGGGGCGGAAGCAGGTTCAACAGGTATTCCAATTGATCTTTTTGAGAATGAACTTCCCGCATTCTGGGTTCAACAATTAGGACAAGGAAGGTATCGAATGCTTCTGATCAATTGGGAAAGCGAGAAACGAAACTTCAGTTTGGAGCGCTTTGAGCACTACATATGTAAATTCCCAGGTTCTCTATTTGATTTTTGGACACAGGAGTATACCAAATTTCCCGAAAAATTACAGTTGAAACCTCTAAGCTGCAAACTGTTTGAAACATAAAGGGAATTATAAAACGCTCAAAAAGTTCACGCTGAAATGATCAGACGGTATGAAAAGAAAATATAATTATATGAATTATTAATCGAGAGGAAATAGTATGATTCTAAAAGATTTAGTTAAACGTTATGAGGGCAATCCGATTTTGACCGCCGAAGACCTTCCCGGTTCGGATGCGGTTTTTAATGCCGGAGCGGTGAAATTCCAAAATAAATATATCCTGCTGGTTTCAACCTGTACACCCGGACGGCCGGGCAACGGCCGGGCGATTCATGTGGCGGAAAGCGATGACGGCTATAAATTTAAAATTCGTAAAGAAGCGTTTATCGAACCCGGACAACCTGGTCCGTTTACGGAATTTGACTATGATCTTTGTGATCCGCGTATTACTTGTCTGGAAGGAACTTATTATATCACTTACCCGGCGCATGTGCCCGGCATCGGAATTGTCGGGGTAATTGGCAAAACCAGCGACTTCATACACTTCGAACGTCTTGAGTACGCCTCTTTGCCGCATAACCGGGTGCCGGTTCTTTTTCCGGAAAAAATCGGCGGGGAATATATCCGCCTTGATCGTCCATATGGTTTTTATGGTGGCAGTCTTTGGATTTCCCGTTCTAAAGACCTGATTTACTGGGGAAAACACCGTCTGGTGCTCCAGCATGGCGATCAGGTCTGGAACTGTGAAAAAGTCGGACCTTCCGGTCCGCCGATTAAAACCTCTCGCGGTTGGCTGGTAATTTACCATGCCATGTCCGGCGCCATGATGGCGGCGCCGATGTATCATCAAGGGGTCATGTTGTTGGATTTGGAAGACCCGACAAAAATTATCGGTTTGCCCGATCAATATATCATGGTGCCAACAACTTCCTACGAACGTTCGGGACGGGTTCCCAATGTAATTTTTTCCACCGGACACATCGTGGAACCGGATGGCGAAGTAAAACTGTATTACGCCGGGGCGGATACCTGCATCGCGCTGGCAACTTTCAATCTGGAAGAAATGGTAGACGCCTGTATGCGTTTCCCATTGAAAAGGAGTTGAAAATGTCTTTATTCAAAATCGGGCTTTATGGATGCGGCGGACGCACGGGACAGATCCTCAAAAAGGCCCTTGCCGATGGTATCGCAAAAGTTACGCTATGCTATGATATTAATCCGGCAGCGGCGGAAAGACGCGCAGCGGAGTTTGGCGGACGAGTCTGCACAAAAGAGGAACTCATTTCAAGTAAAGAAATCGATATGCTTCTCATTTCACTTTTTCCGGCAGCGCATCCTCATGCTTTACTTGAGACATATGCTTGCGGGAAACCAATCTATATTGAAAAACCGGTCGCAGTTACGCTTGCTGATGTCAAACTCCTTTCGGGGATTATTGGTAAGGCTTATATCCACGCGGGGCTTTCATATCATTACTGGCCGGTATTCAGAAAAGCAGCCGAGTTAGTAGTTAATGAGGAAATTGTCGGGGATGTTATAGGTATTACGATAAACAATATAGGATATGTAGATATCCAGAACTCGGTATTTGCCCAGAAAGGAGAAAGTGCCAACTGGAGGGCGCAACCGGAAACTGGAGGCGAATTAACTCAGCATTTGTGTCATGCTTTCGAGTTTCTTATGCGTTTGGCGGGCAGATTCGAATCTGTTGTTGCCATGAGTACACAGCATCCTTCAAATACAACAGCAATAGAGGATGTATGGGATATTATCCTAAAGCACCGCGCGGGGTGCTTGTCCTCAGTACATGAAAGTATTGTAAGAAATCCGAAGCAAACCCAGCTCGGTTACATCGAAGGAACCAAAGGTTCACTTGAATATGAATGGAATACCCCATCGCGCCTGGTATTTTATCAAAATAGTTCAAAACGCTCGGCTGGTGTTGAAATAGAAATTCCCCAACAAATCCCGGATCAACTTGAAGATTTTATCGCGCGTTTTAAAACAGGGCTTCAGCCATCGGTCACGCTGGAGGACGGCCTCTGGAGTATATTACCTCCCATATATGCCCGTCAATGCGTAAAAACCGGAATGTTACAACGTTTTCCGAATACATTAAATGATTTGCATCAATAAAAGGAAGATTGATGATAAACGCTAATGTATTTCGTAAAGCCCATGACCATATTGAACGCATCATGCCGCAATTAAAACCTCTCGCGGTTGGCTGGTAATTTATGCGGATACCTGCATCGCGCTGGCGACTTTCAATCTTGAAGAAATGGTGGACACATGTTTGCAGTATCCTGTTTTCAGAGTCGTAATAACATCCGGAAAAAAGATAAAATGAATATTACTTTTATTGGGGGCGGTTCCCTGCGCTTACTGCCGATCTTGCGCGGGATTCTTGCTGAAGTGCCGGAGATATTCCGGAACGGCGAGATCCGGCTGGTCGACCTTAAACTCGAACGGGCGGAAGCTGTGGGAAAGCTTTTACTGGCGTGTCCGGAATATAACGCGGTTTCCTGCCGGGTGATCTGGACGGATGATCTGGATTCCGCATTGAAAGGAACCGACGTATTGTATCTGACCATGGCGGCACGGCGCGACCCAAGCGAGACTCAGTCCGTTTTTCTGGCCAACAGATACGGTTATGTTTCTTCGGACAACCTTTCGGTGAATGGCGCGTTCCTTTCGCTTCGGCTCGGACGAACGATCCTTAACATCGCACAAAAAATGGAAAAAATTTGTCCGAACGCTCTCATGCTGCTTTTTCCGAACCCGGTTTCGGTTTATTCCTGTCTGGTCAATACCTACACGAAGGTACGGGCCCTGGGAATCTGCGGCGGCTTCAACAATCACCGCTATGACCTGACGCGCTTGACCGGTCGTGATGCTTTTGATCCGGGGTGGGATGTCGTTGCCGCGGGAGTCAATCATCTTTCCTATATTTTACGGGGGACCTATTGCGGAGAAGACCTTTATTCTGAAATCATGCCGCGTTATCTGACCGATGGCTGGAAGCCGCTTGAAGTGGAAAGCCCCTATGAATGGGCGCGGGACGGCATGCGTCAGGGACAGATATTCCTGTACCAAATGTTTCGGCGTTACGGGAAATTTATTTTTTCGACCGAAAGCGATGGCTCTGCACACATTTTTCCGGAAGAATCGGTTCGGCTCCAGATCAAGCGTTTCGGTCGGGGCGAAAACTATGATCCTGCGGCTGTTGCGAAAGAAGTGAACGAAGCCGAGCGGACCCGTTTCGCTTCGTTCATTGAATCGTCGAAGAATCCGGAGAAAATCGACTGGTCGGCTTCCGGCGGGTATTACGGGAAAATCGATACCGATATTACCATCCCGATTTTCCGCGCTCTGGCTGGAACAGCAAAAATGCGGATCGTGGCTTCCAGACCAAATTACGGCGCCGTCAGGGATTTTAGCCCGGATACACCTTTGGAATATACCATGGATATTTTGGGGCAGTCAGTCACCCCGGTGGAAGATCAGTATATTCCCGCGCCTTTCTATGGGCTGACCGCTTCGCTGGCGGAATTTCAGCGTCTGCAGGCCGAAGCGATTGCCAAATGGGACCCGCGTATTTTCGCCGATGCGCTTGACGCTTATCCGGTACACCGTTTCATGGACTGCAGCAAAAGATTCTTCCGTGAAATGTTTGATATCTACACTGATCTTGATCCTCACATGCGCGAGGCCGTTCAGTATTTCTAAGGAGCGAGTATGAATAAAAATGACATACATATTATTGATGTCGAGCTGGAATTCCTGCCATTGACGATGCGGGTGCCGCTCAAGTTCGGCAGCGAAGTCAGTACCGGTTACGATACGGCAAAAGTTCGAATGACGGTTGCGGATAAAAACGGCCGCCGTACCGACGGGATCGGGGAATCGCCGCTCAGCCCCGCCTGGGCCTGGCCCGGCGGGGAAACTTTTGCTGTGCGTCTGGAAAAAATGCGCGCCTGCTGCCGCCTTTTGGCGGAACGCTGGAAAAAATTCCAGGTATCCGGTCATCCCATGGAAATCGGCACGGAGTTCAACACCCGCGAACTGCGCGGGGAACTGCCGCAACTGGCGGAACTCACCTGCAACGCCGCCTTTGATCTGGCGCTACATGACGCTTACGGCAATCTGCACGGAGTTCCCGTCTACAGTACCTACAACCGCAAATATATGAACCACGATCTGGCCTATTATTACGGAGACACGGCGTTTGCGGGACTCTATCCTGAAGATTTTTTTGTCAAAGCGCCGGCGACTTTACCGGTCTGGCATCTGGTCGGCGGCAAAGACTTGCTTGATAACTGGGAAAAAACCGGAAATGAACCGGACGACGGTTACCCGGTAACCCTGAATGACTGGATTACGGCCGACGGGCTCAAATGCCTCAAGGTGAAACTGACCGGCACCGATCCGGTTTGGGATTACCGCCGGCTGGTGGAAGTGGGGCGGATCGCGCTGGAACGCCACTCCGATCATCTGAGTGCCGATTTCAACTGCACGGTCAAAACTCCGGAATATGTGAACGATATCCTTGACCGGCTGCTGGCGGAACATCCGGCCATTTACAACCTGATCCTCTATGTGGAACAGCCTTTTCCCTATGATCTGGAAAACAACCGGATAGACGTGCACAGCCTGACCGCGCGCAAACCACTGTTCATGGATGAAAGCGCCCATGACTGGCGGCTGGTAAAACTGGGTTGCGAACTGGGCTGGAACGGAGTTGCCCTGAAAACCTGCAAGACCCAGACCGGCGCGCTGTTGAGCGCCTGCTGGGCAAAAAAACACGGCATGTCCCTGATGGTTCAAGATCTTACCAATCCGCGGCTGGCGATTATTCCGCATGTGTTGTTGGCCGCACACATCGGCACTTTGAGGGGCGTGGAATGCAACGCCTCACAATTTTATCCGGCGGCTTCAGCTAAAGAAATGAAAATACATCCGGGACTCTATAAGCGCGCCAACGGCAGGATCGATATTTCCACCCTCAACGGCAGCGGTTTTGGAATGCGATATAATGAAATGAATGATTGAATTGAAAAATGAATGATAAAATATCCATAACCTGGGAGGACGCGGTCAAAAAACTTTCCGGTATTCCCCAGCCGTCGCCCGAAGCGAAGCGGTTCATTGAAGAATTGAAAAGTCCCACGCCATATTGTTCCGGGACGGGCAACGTTCAGGGGCCCATGTCGGACGGGTTTGAGCTGATAAACGCCTGTCCGGATGACTGGACGCAGCTTGATACTGCCTGGCGCTCGCTCAGACGGGTTCTCGCCGCCAAAGGCATCCGGGAGGTGAAAGGCGCTTATCCGGTTACGCTGCGGGGTAATCCCGAATTGGAACAGGAAGAATACCAGGTGGACATCACCCCGGAAGCCTGTACGCTTGCCGCCGCGGATACCGACGGCATGCGGCGCGCGGTTTATTTTCTGGAAGACCGGCTTCGCGAAACCGCCGGGCCTGCCGCCACGTTTGGCAACTGGCGGCGGCGGCCGTTCATAAAACACCGGATTTCGCGCTGTTTCTTCGGTCCGACTTACAGACCGCCTTTTTTCGTTGACGAACTGCTCAATGATGTTGATTATTATCCTGAAGAATATCTGGATAAGCTCGCCCACGAAGGCGTCAACGGCCTGTGGCTGTCCATGTATTTCCGTGACCTGCCGTCCTCCGTATTCCCCGGACGCGGCCAAAATGCGGAAAAACGCTTCCGCAAACTTCGTCAGGTCGTGGAACGCTGTTCTGATTACGGGATTCGGATCTATGTTTTTTTCAGCGAGCCGAAATTCTTCGGAGATACCGAGGATTCCATATCCGCGACCGAGGCGGCAGACCATCCCGGTCTGGCGAACAGCCGCTATAACGGTTTTTCATTCTTTTGCACTTCCACCGAAGCCGGTAAAAAATACCTGGCAGAATCGATTGGTTGTTTATTTGCCGCCGTCCCGGGGTTGGGAGGTATGATCAATATCATGCTGGGAGAAGATAACGGCTCCTGTGTCGGCAGTCTGCTTTACGAACATGTCGTTTGCCGTTGCCCGCACTGTTCAAAACGTGAACCGGGCGATATTTTTCGCGAACTGGCCGAAATCATGACCCGCTCCATGCTGCGTTTCAGTCCGGAGGCCGAATTCATCGGCTGGTTTTACGCTCCCGCGCAACGGGACAATTCGCCTTTCATGCACCGGCTGGAGAAGACCGCGGAGCGCTGGCCGGACGAAAGCGGGATTATGTTTAATTTCGAATCCGGCGCAAGTGTTGAACAACTTGGGAAAAAACGGACCGTGTTCGATTATTCCCTGGCCACGGTCGAGCCTTCCGTACTGTTTCGCGAGATTGCTCGGACTGCCCAAAAAACGGCCGCCAAAATTCAGGTGGGATGTTCGCACGAAGATGCTTCGGTTCCTTTCATTCCCGTGCCCGGCAATC
>CALABZ010000123.1 GCA_937888615.1 uncultured Lentisphaeria bacterium
CTTGACGAAACTTACAAATTTCTTTAATCCACTTCATCCGCAGGTACAGTGCACTGCTGTGGGATCGGAATGTCCGCACTGTACCTGCGGATGAAGTGGATTATCTGCTGAAAACTCCCGAAGTCAAAGATCTGATGTACCGTGACTTCGTTTATCAGCGTCCCAATCCGGAAGTTTCCGGAGGTAAAGATTTTGTGATTCACTTCGTCCGCCGTTATCCGCTGGAAAAGTGGGATCTGAATTGGAGCGTGCAGCCGAAAATACTGAAAGACCTTCCCGTGAATTTCACTGTTCCGCAAGGAATGAAAGTTGTTTCCGTCAAAACGATGCGCCCCTATCTACCGAAGGAAAAAACGCAGATCGTGGAAAACAATGTCAGTATCAGTACAAACAGCGGGATAGTCAGGTTTCAGCTTCCGGATTTTTCCTACTATCTCATGCTCGTGATCCGGCTGGAACCGGAAAGGAATAAAAAATGAGTCGGAAAGTTTTTGTATTTCAAGGCGACTCCATCACCGATGGTTGCTGGTCGCGTAACGGCGATCCGAACCATATTCTTGGGCATGGATTCGCTTTTTATGCGGCTGCGTTTTTAGGCGAAGCGCACCCGGATTACAAGTTTTACAACCGGGGCATAAGCGGAAACACCTCATGGGAAATGCGCCAACGATGGGACGTAGACGCTTTAGCGCTCCATCCTGATGTTCTGACCGTGCTGGTTGGCATCAACGATTGTCTTAGGCAGTCCAAGACAGATTGCAATACGAAAACAAAACGGCATAGCTCTTTGGAACAATATGAAGAAAATATCCGCTTTTGTTTGACTGAAACATGCAAACAGAATACAAACTTAAAAGTCCTACTCGGCATACCTTTTTATTGCCGAGTTTCCGGTTTTGTCGAAAATATGGAATTTCCTGCTGATGAAAAAGAATATGACTTTATCCGCAATGTAAGACTTTCCGCGTAGAACTGTTGTAACGAAAACCTCGCCGACATTGTGGGACGGCAGAAAGTCGTCAGATTGATTTAGGTTTGATTGAAAATTTAAAATTAGTACTCCCATGGTAACGGGAAAGGAGGTTCAAGCACAAAAAAATGATTTTTTACGACTTTTTGAGAAAAAGTCATTTCGAAGGAGTCAAGATTGTCTTGACGTATGAGAAAACAAGTTATTAACAGAAAAGAGCCAATCCTTTTGAAATTGGCTCTTCAATAAAAAATTTAATTATGAATCAAAAGTGGTTTCACGATGCTGGGTTAGGGCTTTTTATTCACTGGGGAATGTTTTCCGTACATGGACGCGGAGAGTGGTGTCCTTATCAGGAACAGATCCCAACCGATGAATACGATGCGCGATATTTGGATAAATTCACAGCAGACGAATATGATCCGGAAATCTGGGCTCGCTACGCCGTTCGTGCCGGAATGGAATACATGGTTTTAACGTGCAAACATCATGACGGTTTTTGTCTGTTCGATACAGAGACAACGGACCGCAATGCCGTGAAGCGGGGGCCCAAACGGGATCTGGTTGCTCCGTTTGTCACAGCCTGTCGCAAATACGGACTTAAATGCGGTCTCTATTTTAGCCTGCCGGACTGGAGTGTCCCTGCATTTTTCAACGGTCCGAACACACCCCGAGCGAATGGCAGACATTTTTAGAGCGGATCGTTTTTCCGCAAGTGCGTGAGCTGTGTAGCAACTATGGACAATTTGATATCCTCTGGTATGACAACATTATCGGCATGAGCAACGGCAGCCATTGTATTGGAGAGGTCAATGCCAATTTCCGTGAAAATGTCGTAATGAACAGCCAACTGACTGCTGAAGATTATCGATCTGCGGAGCTGAATGCGATGGTGCGTTCTCTGCAACCGGGAATTCTGATCAATGACCGTTCTCTGCTCCCCGAAGACTTCTATACTGCGGAACAAAACCTGCACGCACCGTCCGATCCGGAACGTCTCTGGGAGGGATGCATCACCATGAACAAACACTGGGGGTTCTATCCCTCCGATCCTTACTACAAATCGCCGTTCGATATCATTCATTCCATGACCGCTGTAGCGTCTTCCGGTGGGCATCTGTTATTAAATGTCGGACCGGATCGTTATGGCAGAATCAATACACAAGAAATTGCGATTTTGGAGGCTGTTGGTGACTGGATGAAGATCAATGCGGAATCGGTCAAGGGAACCTCCAAAATCAAAATCAATGGCGGCTCTTACGGCTGTGCGGCACAGAAGGGAAAAACTGTCTATCTGTATCTGCATTATGCAAATTCGGAAGGCTTTATTACCATTCCTGATTGTGAAGAAAAATTTACTTCCGCCGTAGTGCTCGGGAGCGACAAATCGTTACAAATAGAATACAATGGACGAAAGATCATCATTCATGGTACCCCGATGCCTGAATACAATAAAATCCCGGTTATCAAACTGGAACGGATTTGAGGGAGAATTACGAGAAATGCTGTCGCAGAAATTTAATTCAAAAGAAAAGAGGGTAATCATGACAGAAAAAAAACAGGTCGCGGGATTCATGCTGACGCCGGAAACACTACATCATCCGGAGCGCATGGATTCCTATATCCAAACAATGGCCGAACACGGATGTTTTCTGACGGATATTTTCGTCCGAGAAATGAACTGCAATCTTCTGACGGGCGGAAAAGTTCTTCACGACTGCATCGCGCATCTTGTGGAAAAAATTCACGCTTCCGGAATGAAATGCATTCTTGACACGGATGTCTATTGGTGGGGAAACTCCCTATGCGAGGAAAATCCGGATTCGTGCCAGATTCTCTGCCGGAACGAACGAGTCGTCGTGCGGAACGGAAAATTTTCCTTTTTCACGCCCCGACCACCCGTGAAGGAACAGGCTTTTTTCGACCGGATTGAGGCCGTGTTTCAAGTCGAAGCCGACGGGTCGTTCGTTCGGATTCCCGATTCCGAATATCAATACGAATGGGAAAGCTCCCACGGCTTTCGGATCGAGGGTTCTTTTTCCACCCGCCGGACCGGAGAATTTATTTTCACAGTGGGAACTAGAGCCTTCCACGAGCCGGATCAGTCTCATGAATGCTTTGTCCCGGCAATGAAACGGATTCTAGATACTTTCCGGGACATTCCCCTAGACGGATTCGGCTGGGACGAACCAGGTAAAGGGAACGGAAGTATGGAATTTTTCCGTATGGGACGAGCCTTTTTCGAACGCTTCCGGAAAAACCGGGGATACGATCTGTTGGACAAAATGCCGTATCTCGACTACTTGGACGACACATCCGAGGCGGTTCGGGTTCGTAGCGATTATTTTAGCGAACTCAACAGCGTGAACTTCGAAACGCAGAAAATTCATAACGATTACGCGGAAACAATCTACGGAAGAAAACTTTTCTTCGGAACACATCCGACTTGGTCTGGCCTGCCCACCGACCTTGCCGCCGGAGTTGCGGATTATTTCAAGCTGAGTACGCTCCTTTCCGCAGCATGGACGGATGGTTCCTGGACGGTCGATCTCCGCTATTACGCTTTTCATCTGATGCTGGCGGACGGAATCCGAAACGAACTCGGGTTCGAGGACGCATATTACAATGACTGGGCTTCGCAGTATCCGTTTGTCGAAGGCATGCATTTCGCAACCCGCTTCCGTATGCTGTTCCGCGTCAACTGGTTCAATATTTTCTATTCGGACTTTTCCGAAGGAATCGTGAACTACCGTCTTCCCGTTTCGAAGAGGGAGGCTCGGACGGATATGGAAAGCGCGGATCGGTTTTCGGCATTGACAAAAGGACTTCACGCCCGTGCCGAAGCCGCAGTTCTCTACACGTGGGAAGGTCTTGCCGCCGCGCCGAAATGGCTGACGCGGGCGCATTACGCCGCAATCGGCAATACCGCCCATACACTCCTGGATTCCGGATATTCCGGAACCTTCATCAGTCCGGAATCCATACGGAACGGTAAGGCGGAAAACGGAGTTCTTCACTGCGGAACGCAAAAATTCAAAGTTCTAATTCTCCCGAACTGCTATGTGCTTGCAGAGGATGTGTTTGAAAAAATTCTCCTTTTCGCCCAGAACGGCGTAACGGTGATCGTCACGGGAGTTCCTCCGATGAGAACTCTGGAAGGCACGAATCTCAATTATCTTTCCAAGGCAGGTGTAAAGCCGTTCTCCTTCGCCGAATACAGGGACGCTTTCGCGGAGAAAATGGGGCTTCCGGCTTCGGGTGAATGGGAAAAGGAATATTACGATTTCAACTTCCCCGCCGAACCTCTCAGGGAGAGCGAAATTATCCGGGACCGGTCGGATGAAATCATCTGCACGGGAAGAAACAATCTGTATTTTATGACGGAGTTTGACCCGTGCGAAAACCTTGCCGCCGTTCTGCGGAGGCGGATCAACCTTCCCTGCGAAGCATACTGCGATCACGCGTATTTCCGGATTTTCGAATCCGACGATGGTTCTTCAAAAGTTGTTTTATGCGCGGCGCACGGACGAATGGCGGATGCGGCAATCGTCCCCTCCCGTCTCCGCCAGGACATTTTCGGAACCCGCCGCAAGGAAGAATTCCTGCGCTGTCTAATCCGGATCGACGGGCTGGAACTGAAGGCGGAAAGCGGAACCTGGTGCGCATTCCTGATTGAAAAAGGCCGGGTCGCCGAGGTGATCGGGGATTGTTCAACGAGTTATTAACAGCAAAGAGCCAATCTTTTTGAAATTGGCTCGAATATTAAGATTTTCAACAGGCCGAAATAGAAAACTTTTGACAGAAACCAGTAGAGAGAAAGGAATGTCTGAAATGGAAAAAACCATATTAGATTACGAAATGCTTTTGAACGCGGAATTCGAAAAATACACTTTTTCGGATTCGAACGGCATTCGCTATCCGGAAGGGGAAATCGTAGATTGGTATGGCTACCGTCGCCACAATTTTGCACTGGACGGTTCGAAAGGATTCATCGTGGAACCACCACATCCTGCCGCCGGACTGCCGTGGAGTTGGTGTCTGCAATGGGCCGATTCCTTCGTTCCTCGAACCCCCGCTCTGAAACTGCTGGACCGCGGATTTCATCATGTGTTTTTTGATGTTTTTTCCACATATATGAACGCAAACGGGGTAAAAAAACTGGAAAAATTCTACCATCTTCTCCAATCCATAGGATTCCATAAGAAGGCCGCCTTGTTTGGGATGAGTTACGGTGGTTTGTTTTCTCTTCGCTGGGCAGCCGAACATCCAGAAACCGTTGGTGTCATATGGTTAGACGCGCCAGTTTGCACGCTGGCGTTCAGGGCGGAACGCAATGAAAGTAACACTTCTCCGGAATTCCTGAAGAATTGCCAGCAGGAGGCAAAAAAACATTTTGCTGCTTATCATGTCGCAGATGCCGGCGGACTTGCCCAGCATCCTCTGAATCCGATCAACAACGTCCTTCCTATTGCAAAGGCGCAAATACCGATTCTAGCCATTCGCAGCGGCCAGGACCGTTCGGTCTTACCGGAAAGCAATATCGACGTACTGGAAAAACGACTTCTTGAGGCGGGAGGAAAGATTCAAGTCGTGAGAAGGAATTATTTCGGACATCATCCGCACGGACTGGATAATCCCGCTCCACTAGTTGATTTCATCCTGAAATATTATCCAAACTTCTATAAATCCGGCCATTAAATAGTCGATTATGCAACAGTCGGATGCGAGAAGGAAAAAACCTTTTGAGGGAAGAAAGTGCCCAGTGGAGACCATCTGGCATTTTCTACTTCCTATAAATGTTGGGTAATTACAAATATAGCTCTGCCGACACTCCGCTGAAATAAAATCCCCAGCTTTTAGGAGAAATCCGCTGAAATCAAGCAGCAATTCTCAAAACCTGGGGATTTTCTAAAGCTGGGAATTTGGCCGGATTGTTGTCCGGAGTCAGCCGGGTGAACTTCGCCGAATACCTCAACGACATTCTCCCCCGCCTGGTCGTCA
>CALABZ010000124.1 GCA_937888615.1 uncultured Lentisphaeria bacterium
GCGTCAGGCCGAAAAGATAATTGCTGTGCCTGGTAAGTTCGTCATAATATTTCTGTTGCTCCGGTGTCAATTTTTTACCGGCGGCAACGGCACGGTGCAAATCTCCGGGAAAGACGAATTCCGGCAGCAGCGCGACCACCGCGCCAAGGTTCCTGCCTACATATTCAGCCAGATAAGTATCCGGCTTCAGGCGTTCTTCGTAGCCGCGATTTTTGAAGAGGATGCCGTTAAAGTTTTCACCGTCGAGCAACAGGTCGGCGAAACCGTGCACCGGCATGGTCACCTGTCCGCTGTTGTGGAACATGATGATTCCGTCCGGGCGGTTTTCCTTGAGATGGGTGTAAATGCGCTTCATCAGTTGACGGGTGCCGCGGATGCCCATCGTCTCCAGGCGAACGCCGTCCACCGTGACGCCGCAGCCGTGTTCGATGTTGCTGCAGCTTCGCGGTTGGGAACAGTCAAAGTAATAACCGCGCGGGTTCGCCTGTTTCTGGAGCTGATCCAAGCCGTACAGGATCACGTCCTGCAATGTACGCGCCCCCTGGCAGACGTTCATGACCCGCTGGTCGTTCAAGTTCGGGGCCAGCGGCGGGGTCAGGATGGCCGTAGTGAGCCATTCATAACCGAACTGGCGGAACTCCGGCGACGGATACCAGAATCCATGAAGCTGATAGTAGGGAAATTCCGAGGTCTTGATTCCGTTGTAAACGCGGTTGAAGGTTTTCCTGTTCAATGATTCGCGGGGGAACGGATAGCTGACCTCGCCGCGAAAATCGAAGACCTTGCCCCAATACGGTACGAAAGGAACCAGCAGCTCGACATTTTTCTCGGCGGAATGTTTTTCATGGAAATACACCCAGTTGCTGATACGCCATTTGCGGTAGTCCGGGTGGACGCGCTTGACCGGGGTCACCTGAAATCCGAATTCGAGCGTCAACGGCTTGTCCAGCGTGAAAGACTTATCGGCCAGTATGGCACGGAGAATCCAGGTGCCGTTTTCCCGAACCAACTGAAGCTGGGTGTTGACGTCGCGGTTTTTCCAGGTGTGGGCGTGTTCGGCGACGAATTGGATGCCGATGTCGGCGTCTCCCGCCCACAACGGGCGGTTGCTGCCGCGCCAATCGTGGATCTTTCCGGTATCGACCAGCGAATAATCATAGGGGATCATCAGCTTGGCCATTGCATCGCTCAACGGCAGTTCCAGCGTCAAAGCGTCGATATGAACCGGCTTTTTCGCCGGGCTCAACCGCAGTTCATACCACATGAAACCGTCATATTCGGCCTTTACGGTCGTGCTGACTTTCAGGTCGCGGAAATCGGCCTTGCGGGTGAAACTGATTTCGGCATCAGCGGTTTTCCGGTCCGTCGTGGCGGCGGGAAGGTCATTCAAATCCCGTACGTCCTTTCCGGAACGGAAGATCAGGCGAAGGGGGGACTTTAACACATCGCGTCCCTGACTGGTCAGCCGGGTGAAGAACAGTTTGTCGCCGAAATCGTATTCGCGGCCCCAGCAATGCATCCGCTGATCGTTGCCAAACGTCATCGGCGTCCACGGATCGGGCACCTTGTCGCTGATGCCGAGTTCATTATGAAACCATGGCGGCAGGGCGAGGTGGCGATAATGCCGACTGTTCGTCGAAACCACCTGATTTCCGGCGAGACACTCCACTTTGAACGTATAATCCTGTTCGGCGGCGCGTCCGGCGAAATCGAATTCGAGATTGAAGTACGACACGGGCGTTTTTCCCTCGCGCACTTCCAGCATCTTGCCGTCGGCGTCAAGCAGGGACACCCGGACTCCGCTGTCGCCCGCGGGCAGATGGAGATGTGCGAAATCACCGCGAAGTTTCACTTTGTGAAGCGACGGAAACGGCATCACGTCGATGTTGAAACTACCGGGAGTTGCCACCGGGACCTGCTGCTGCATATAGATTTCACCTGTTTTTGCATCGGCGACGCGCAGGAGGATCTGGAGCGGCTTTTCGCTGAACTCCCGATTAATATTCAACTTGTACTCCTGCCCGGCCGGAACCGTAACCGCCGTTTCATACAGGGACCGCATGACCGAAGCCAGTGTGACGGAAAGCTTGCGCTCCGCCTGGCCGCGGTTGTCAAACGTCAGGGTGAAATCGACTTTGCTGCTGCTGAATTGCCGGATGGCGTCCATCTTCACCAGCAGGGCGTCCGCCCCGGCAAAAGTCACTTCACCGGCGGAAAACGACGGGATCTGGGCACCTTTCGGCAACGGACGCGGGATCGCCCCGATGGCCCACATGTCGTCCTCCTGCTTGAGCTTTTTCCAAATCCGGTTGAAGTTCATTTCCCAGACGGCGCGGTCGGTCGGTTTGCCTTTCAGTCCGGCCCAGGCGATCCGCCCTTCAAGTTCCCAGGCGTCATGATCGAAATTCGATTTCACCTGCCATTCGGGATTCCATTTCAGCACAATGGGAAACCCGGCGTTGGTATAGAAATAATCATAAAGGACATCAAGCGTATTGGCGGACATGAAGTGAATATCGCCGCTGTCGTTGCGCCGGAATGAAATTTCAAAGGAATCGTCGTTCACGATGTCCGTGTCCTTGTCCGTGCGTTCCCGCAGATAAAAACCGTGAAGAAGCTGAGTATGGGCGTTCTCGAAAAACTTGGCGTCAAGCGGTGAACGCAGGAAGAAATAGAGGTTTTCATCGTCGTAAGTCAGGGACAGGGTGGCCGGAGTGTTCACGACACTGCGCCGAGCCTTGTCGATCATCAACGGGATGACTGCGGCGTCGTTCCATTCGTCCTCGAAACGAAGGCCGTCAATCTTGATTTTACGGATTGTCGAGCCAACCGATATTTTCTGGGGGGTCAGCGCATCGGATTCTTTCAGATAGTTCTGGAATATCCGGTATTGGGTGAGCGGACGGTCATAAATGGTCACGTCGTCCATGACGCACGAGTCGGGATCGCCTTTGCCCCAACCCTGTCCCACGTAAAACATACCCGGCTTGGCCGTTTGCTCCGGGATAGGGGTTTTCAACAGGATGTTGCCGACGAACTCGCCGTCGATGTAAAGGTTCAGCACTTTGTCCTGCCAGGTGAACGCATAGAAGTGCCATTGCGTCTCATCCGCAGGCGCCTGCGTCGGGAAGAAACAGGACGGCGTATTGCGCGGAGATTCCAGATAAAGCAGAAACGGACGCTCGTACAAGTGATATTTATACAGGAATATCTTCATGCCGCTGCCTTCCCAGCCGAACCACAGGCAGAATTTATCCTTCTTGTCTTTCCATAGATTACCCGGCTGCATTTTCATCCAGAAAGTAACCGTACCCTGGCGTTCGATATTACCCGCCGCCGGGAACTCCAGAGCCTGCCGGTTTCCTCCGGTCAACAGCCCCTTGCCCCGGAACCCGTCCGTCAGTTTCAGCTTTCCGGCGGAATCACGATAGACCCCCTCACCGCTTCCTTTGGCGATTGCGGCCTTATTGCCTTGCTCAAAATCGATTTTAAAGGTGACTTGCGGCTCCTGTGCCGCGGCGGTCATTATCAAGGCGAACAACGGCAGTAAAAAAATCTTTTTGAGCACATGGTCGCCGAATTCAAATATTTGCGGAAGGGTATTTCTCATGGCTTTACGAAATCGTTATTTTGCGGCTTTGTCCCAATAAGTGAATCCCCATGGCAATTCGTAGATGGAAACGGAAGCAAGTTCGCTGATTCGATTGAATTCCGTATGGCCGTCCAGGAAAACACCGCCCGCCTGCCCCTCATGTCGCGAGAGCGGCATTCCATACCCTCCGCCTATGGTATTGTTGACGAAAGGCCAGTGTTTATAGGAGTCGCCGGTCGCGCCGTTCTCGGTGACTTCCGGGCCGAGCGTCTGTTCGGTGGCGTACATCAGATCGGAAACCCGGCTGAAGCGGGATAACCGGAATGCCTTGCCGGTATAGCCGGGGTAGCCCGGACTCGACCAGCCGCCGGGGGTAATCCCGTAACTGGATTCATTGGCGTTCCAGCGGTTGATTTTGTAAACGTTTTTCAGGTAGTACGGTTCCGAGGGAAACACGCAGGACGGACAGCGGAATACATCGGCGATCAGGCCGGTTTTGCCGCCGTTGTTCTGAATCAGGTCGGACAGCAGACAATTCCAGATGTAAGGGGAGTCGCCGAACGCCGGGATATAACCATCGCTGTTTCCATCGTAAAGAGCCAGCGCGGAACCGATCTGTTTGAGATTGCCGACACAGTAAACGGCCTTGGCTTTTTTGCGGGCGGAACTCAAAGCAGGGAGCAGCATTCCGGCCAGGATGGCGATGATCGCGATCACGACGAGCAATTCGATCAATGTGAAAATATTGCGCTGCCGGTGGACTGTCGGAGCAGCCGGTCGTTGTATTGAATCATTCGTTTTCAACATTTGAACCTCTTGATTGATATTGTTCATTTCATATTCACCAGTGAAATTTTCCGTTCGTAATTATATTATAACGGGTCCCCCCGCGAAAAACAACTGGTTTCCAACGGTAAATTATCTTAAAAATTATTCAAAACATTTAAAAAATCAACCTGATATAAAAGATGCAATATTCCGCTGAAATCATTTATCTATAGCTAGAAGTGATTGTATTTTTATACATGGATACCCGGATTCATTTGATTTAAATACATTTTTCGGTTTGAAAATGAAGCCGGTTCGCTGTATGATATTTCATAAACAGGAGGTTCCAATGCGCCCATTGACAGATCAGACGATATTCGAAGACCTTGAGTTGCCGTTGACTCTCAGCCGCGGCGAAAGCCGTTTTTATTACCGTTCGCACCGGAAGTTCTACAAAATCATCCCCCTGCCCCCGGTACGAAAAAAACCGGAACTCCTTTATGTCAATTCCATCAACTACGTCCATCAGTTATCGAATTCGCATTACCGGCGCCACCATGCCGGATTTCTTTCAATCGAATATGTTCAGGAGGGATCACTGGCCGTTCGTCAGGACGGACGCGCATATCTGGCGGAAGCCGGTGATATTTTCCTGATGCAGCCGAAGGGCGACAATGAATTCAGGACCGGCCCCGGCGGATACTGCGTCAAAATATCCATGACAATGGACGGTCCCCTGCTCCCGGCCATACTGGAACAAAGCGGTCTGGAACAAGTCGATGTATTGCCGCAGGTCGGAATACGCCGTTTCGAAAATCTGTTGCAGCGCTTCAATGAACTCGCCGACAAACCGGCCGTGATCGCATTTTCGTGTAATAGCCTGCTTTGTTATGAACTGTTTCAATTTCTGAGCGCCCCGGTTGACGAGTCGGCACTCTCCGAGCGTCTCTCCATGCTGGTTAGTTATCTGGAAAACACCCCGGACAAGGCGATTCCGCTTGAGGAAATGGCGAAACTCTGCGGTTATTCCTGTACGTACCTGATCCGGTGTTTCCGCAATCACTTCGGCATCACGCCGTATCAGATGCACGCACAGATCAGGATGCGGAACGCGGCACTGCTGTTGCTGTCGCACGAGGAACTTTCCATAAAAGAGATTACTCAAATGGCGGGCTACAACAATCCGCTGAATTTCTCGACCGAATTTAAAAAACACTTCGGAGTATCTCCGCGGGTTTACCGTCAACACGGGGTGTTCGGCTGATCAGACGATCGCCAGCGTCAGGGCCATGATCAGCATTCCGGCGATCATGCCGTAAATCGACAGGTGGTGGTGTCCGTACTCCTCCGCCAGCGGCAGAAGCTCGTCGAACGAGATGAACACCATGATCCCCGCAACCCCGGCGAAAACCAGCGCCAGCAGCGCCGGTGTGATGAACGGCATGATGATCAGCCAGGCGACGACCGCCCCCACCGGTTCCGCCAGACCCGACATGAACGACCAGAAAAATGCTTTCCGGCGGCTGTGGGTCGCGTAATAGATCGGCACCGAGACCGTGATTCCTTCCGGGATGTTATGTATTGCCACCGCGATGGCGATGGATATCCCGGTGGCCGGTTCACTCAGCGCCGCGGCAAACGTCGCCACGCCTTCCGGGAAGTTATGGAGCCCGAGCGCCAGGGCAAAGAGCAGTCCGCTCCGCATCAGTTTTTCGCTGCGGATCTTTTGCGAGGGGTGGATCATTTCTTCGACTTTTTTCACTTCGTGGGGGTTTTCGGCCTCCGGCACCAGGCGGTCAATAATCAGGGCCGCCCCGATTCCGATGAAAAATGCCGCCGTCGCGTAGAGCGACCCGTACGGTTTGCCGAACTCGGTCAGCAGGTTCCGGTGCGCGGAGGCCAGCATTTCGACAAACGAAATATAAATCATCACCCCGCCGGAAAACCCCAGCGAAGCCGCCAGAAAACGGGTGTCTGAACGGTTCGAGAAGAATGCCAGGCAACTGCCGATACCGGTGGCCAGCCCCGCCAACAGCGTCAGTCCCAAACCGAACAGAATGGTCTCTCCCGTGATATTCATGGCCTCTCTTTAGCTGTTGGCCGTCAACAGCATATTCTCCTGTATCCGATACAATAGCGCCTCGCCTTTCAGCCAGCGTACGGCGTCGCCGATGACATAATCAGCCATCCGAACTACTTCGTTGTTCATGGATCCGGCGATATGCGAGGACAGGTGGACATTGGGCAATGTATAGAGTTCCGAATCCGCCGCCGGCGGCTCCGGGCTCGTGACGTCGAGCAGTGCGGTCAGGTCGGGACGCTCTTTCAGCGCCGCGATCATTCCGGCTTCATCCACCTGGGCCCCGCGGCCGGTGTTGATGAATACCGCGCCGGGACGCATCGAGAGGAAATGTTCCTTGCGGAACACTTTCTGGTTGTCGGTACGGTTCGGCAGGTGATTGCTGACCACAAAAGCGGTTTTGAACGCTTCTTCAATGCTGACGGTGCGCCGTTCCGGGCGGGACGGCACGACCACTACTTCGATCTGGTAATTTTTCAGAAATTCTTCCGTTTTAGCGGCGATGGCTCCGGCGCCGATCAATGCGACCTTGTCTTCGAATACGCCGGAAAACTCCCTATGACGCCGGTAATCTTCAGGCGACTTCAGACAGCGCATGTCGCGGAAGTAGCCTTTCAGCCCCAGAATAATCTGGGCGGCGGCGAATTCGGCCACCGGAATGGCGTTCGCCTGCCAGGCACTGCAGACGATGATATTCCGAGCGAGAAAAGGCCGGGCGAACATATCCGTAGCCCCGGCCCCGTAGAACACCGCTTTCAAGGATGGCATGGCCGTAAAATGAGCTTCACTGAAAGAAAACATGCCCCAGGTGGAAAAGATCGCCTGAACATCGCGCAGTGCTGCGGCATTCGCGGTAAAATTTTCCGGGGTAATGACTTCCGGGCAGACCTCGAACAGTTCTTTGACCTGTTCGAGGCGGCCTTTGCTGTAGACGTAGTCGATATTACTCGGGTTGCTGGTGAAAAAAGCGGCCTTGAGTTTCATAAGTATTCCTTAAACATGATGATGTAACACATGAAGAGGTATTATACATCCAAAACCCCGGAATACAAATTAACTTGCAGGCGCATTCCGCCTCGGAACTTGATTATTCCGCAGCCGAATCGAATTTTTTCTTCATGCGTTTGGCTACCCATTCAGGGGGAGCGCCAGCGGCTTTTTTCTTTTTGGATACTTTCTGATTTGCCCGGTTTTTCGGGAATGGCGGAGGTTCCGGGGAAGCGGTCAGCTTGTGCGGGCGCTTCGGCGCGGCTTTTTCCGTCCGGCGTTCCTCGACCACCGGGGCATTGCTCGTCCTGTCGGCCCGGTTTTCATCTTCCTCGCGCGCGATATCCATAAAAGGAGCCCGTCCCGGACCGTAATCGCGGAACGCTTTCGTCAATTTGGTCACATCGCCGGGCTTCACGTTGATGAATGAAAATTTGTCAAAACAATCCACTTTGCCGATCTGGCCGCTGCGAATGCCGGTTTTTTCCCGGATCAGTTCCAGGAGCTGGCCGGGGCCGAAACCGTCATGTTTTCCGGCCGCCGCGAACAAGCGAACCCAGCCGCCTGCTTCCGCTTCACGGCGTCCCGGACGGGCGTCCGATTCCAGCTCGGCGTAGGATTCCGGCAACAGTTCTTTTTTGAATGCCAGGCGCAGAATGGCGGAAACCAGTTCCACCGTATTCACTTCCTCCAGCAATTGTTCGGCAAATCCCATATAGTCGAGATGTTCTTCGCGGGCGACGATATCGCGCAGCGACGCCAGAGCCCGTTCCTTCTTGCGGCGAACGATGTCGGCGGGTGACGGCAGTTCTTCCTTGCGGATTTCGACCTTCAATTCCTGCCGGATCTGGGCCAGACGCTTCCGTTCGGAAGGAGTGACAAAGGTGATGGCCTTGCCGGTTTTGCCGGCGCGCCCGGTACGGCCGATTCGGTGCAGATAGGGTTCCGCGGCCTGCGGGATCGAATAATTGATCACATGGGTCAAATCGTTTACGTCGATGCCGCGGGCGGCCACGTCGGTGGCGATCAGCAATGAGAATTTGCGCCGTTTGAAACGGTCGATCACTTTGGTTCGCTGGGCCTGGGCAAGATCCCCATGCAGGGCTTCCACCGCGTAACCGCGTTCGTTGAGTCTGGCGGTTAGTTCATCGGCATCGCTTTTGGTCCGGCAGAATACCATGCCGTACATGTTCAATTCCATATCGATAATGCGGGTCAACGCGTCGAATTTCATTTCGCGCCGGACCTCGTAGCAAATCTGTTCGGTGTTCGGGGTGGCCATCCGGCGGTCCGCGACGCTCACCAGCTCGTATTCGCGCATGAAACGTGCGGCGATGTCCATAATCGGTCCCGGCATGGTAGCCGAAAACATCAGCATCCGTTTTTCCGACGGGGTCTGGGCGAGGATCTGCTCCATGTCTTCGAGAAAGCCCATGTTGAGCATTTCATCCGCCTCGTCCAGCACGGCGAACGAGACCTGTGCCAGGTCAAGCGAATGACGGCGCATCAGGTCCATGATCCGCCCCGGCGTACCAACGACAACGTCCGCGCCGTCCGACAATCGGCGCATCTGCAGTTCAATAGATTGTCCGCCGAATACCGACACGATCGACATTTTGCGCTCTCCCCTGAGCGAATCCAGTTCAGAGGCGATCTGCATGGCAAGTTCACGGGTCGGGGAAAGAATGACTGCCTGTACGTGCCCGAGTCCAGGAGTGATGGTGTCAATGATTGGAATGCCGAATGCGGCGGTTTTGCCGGTACCGGTCTGTGCTTGTCCGATGACGTCGCAACGGCCGCTCAACAGCAGTGGAATGGCCGCCGCCTGAATCGGCGATGGCTGTTCAAATCCTTTGACGGCCAGCGCCGCCAGGGTCGATTCGCTGATACCCAGCTCACGAAATTGTTCGAGGTTACTCACGGTAAATCCTTCTGATTGTTCCTGTCATTCTCTCTGATGTTCCGGAAAACGACTGAGGAATTCAGCAGGTCAGGAGTCAGTATTGTGACATAGTTAAACGATAATATAGCATGCCGGACTTCATTATTCAAGTTTCAGATCGTGTCTGTAAACTATTTTCGCCTTTTTTCAAAATATCCTATTGACAAAACGACCCAAAACTGGTATAATTAAGTATGCCAGAAAAGACATATTCAGGATGATTCAATGAAAATAGCCAAGTTTAAACCGGAAATCGACCTCGACCGCGCCTCGGTGATTCCATTGCGAGCTCAGATCGTCGAGCAGTTGCGCAAGGGGATCATCCGCAACCGACTGGCCGTCGGCACGAAACTGATTTCCGAACGTCAACTGGCCGATGAGCTGAAAATCAACCGCAACACCGTCCACCAGGCTTATGAACAGCTGGTGGACGACGGCCTGCTGGAATCCTCCGAATTGCGCGGCGGCGGCATGGTGGTCGCGCAAGGCGCGCCGGATCAGTACCGGGCGCCGTTTCCATCGCTGAACCTGATTCTGCCGTACCGTTTTTCGGAACAGTTGAAGCTGTCCAACCTGCACGGGCTGGAAATCATCGGCGGCATCATGGACCGGGCGGCGGAACTTCATATCTCCGTGAACATCACCGCCCTGCCCGATGCCACATTGCCCGGACCCGAAATCGAAAACTGGCTGGAATCCTTTATTCCGCGTTCGATCGGGATCATCACGCTGGGACTGCGTTCCAACGCCTTCGATCCGGTTTTCGGCGAGCTATTGAACTGCCGGACCCTGCCCCATGTATTCGTATCGGCTAACAGTCCCCTGCCGCATATCAGCAGTGTGACTTCGAGCACGGAACAGGGAGCGCGGGAGATGTTGGACTGCCTGAGGAAATTCGGACACCGCACGCTGGGCATCGCGGCGATCAACCCTTCTCCACACCGTCAGTTCAGAAACTGTGCCTACGAGCGCGGGCGCACCATCGCCAGACTTGCACCGGAATACGGGATCGAACCCATTTCCGTCACGATTGGACCGGGACAGGTGACCCGTCTGGATAATCCCGGGGAACTCGTCGATCAACTGTTGAACGCTTCCCCCCGTCCCACCGCGATATGGGTGCAGAACGACGGCTTTGCGGAACAGCTCAAGCAGGAGTTCGTTTCCCGCGGGCTCCGGGTGCCGGAAGATATTTCGCTGATCGGCTACGACAACACCTGTGCCGGCGACGAACTGAGCACCATCGACCATTCCCGGTTTGATATCGGTGCTCAGGCGGTGAACATCATCGCCGAACTTTTCGATCACGGTTCTCCCGGAGATGCCTTGCACCGGACCATCTCCAGCCATTTCATCCGCCGCCAATCCATAACCTACGCCAAACAACCAAACGAGGAAGGCCATGCATAAGAAAAAAGATTTCACACTTATTGAACTCCTGGTGGTGATAGCCATTATTGCTATTCTGGCGGCCATGCTTCTCCCCGCGCTCAACAAGGCCCGCGAAAGTGCCAGAAAAACGCAATGCACCAACATGTCGGCCCAACTGGGCAAAGCCTGCATGATGTATCTGGCGGACAACAACGACAACATGCCTCGTTTTCAAATTAAAATCGGCGGTATTCTTTATAAGCATTTTCTCTCCACCACCCCCAGCATTCAGGTCATCGCCTCGTATCTGGGCAATGAGGGAGAAGGAATCAATATCGGGTACGTCACGACGGACGGCAAGCGTTCCCGTTTCGCCTGTCCTTCCTATAACCCTGACGTCAGCAATTTTTCGCGCGGTTACAACAAGCAGGTCAGCGACAACAATCCCGCGGCCCGGAATCTGTCCAAACTGCCGCGTCCCTCCCGTACGATGGTCATGATGGAAACGGACGGAGTCATGCAGCCTTATTACAACAGTCTGCCCAACCATCTGAATTCATTCCGGCATCAGGACCGTAATCTGGTCATTTTCGCCGACTTCCATGTTTCCGACCTGGGGCCGCTGCAGATTCCGCACAATATTTCGGGGATAGCCGGCTACCATCCGGCAGGCTGGAAATCATATTTCTGGGGCGGCACCGATTCAACGGCAGATTCAATGTACTGATATAATTTAATCAAAAGGACTTCCAATTATCATGAAACGCTTTCTATTGCTGCTGTTTTCTGTCTGGACGACAATCGCCCTCGCCGCGGATGATGCCGTCCTCAAACCGATCAGTTATCAATTTACCGCGCCGACGCTGAAAGGCTCCCCGGCGCACGCGGACCCCGGCCGCACCAAACTGACGGACGGCGTATTCGATTCGCCGAGCCGCCTGGTATGGCGTTTTCAGGAAAATCAGAAACAACCGGTGAAGATCGATTTTCAGTTCGGCGAACCGGTTGCCCTTTCAGAAGCCACCGTTCATTATTTCCGGGGTCCCAAGAGCTACGGCATCAAACGGATTCAGGTATTCGGACTGCGTGGGGACGGATCGCAGATTCCGCTGGGCGGGAGTGTTTTGAACCAGCCTTATCAACTCTCCGAGGGACAGAAGGCGGCACTGTCCGAGTCCGAAACGGTAAAACTCGACCCGACCCATCCGGTAGACCGGCTGTATATTGAAATCAGCGGTACCGGCAGTTATCTCGGCATGTCCGAAGTGTCGTTCAAAGGCAAATCGGCCGCTCCTCCGGTCCGGGAAGTAGTTCCGGCAAACACCGCCAACCCGTATCAGTCGCTCGCGAACTCCGAAAACACCGGATTGCGCCTGACGGATAAACAGGATTACGCGGTCCTGGAGAACGATTACGTGGTATATGTGATCGACGCCGTCAACGGCGGCAGCGTCAACTTTGCCTATGACAAAAAAGCCCGATTCAACTTCCTGAAATACGGCGACGGCAAAGGGTACGGCGGCATGTTCAATGATCGTTTCTGGCCCGGCAGTTACGCGGTCCGGGACAGTTTCAAAGGGGTGCCGTACCGGCTGAAGATCGCCGCCGACACCGCCGAACGGAAATCCCTGACGCTCAGCGGCACCGGCAAAAGCGGCATCTTCGCCAATGTGACCATCGAAAAGACCTATACGTTGGACGCAAACTCTCCGATCCTGAAAGTCGACTACAAGGTGATCAACGATCAGGCGAACGTGATCCCGCTCCAGCATGGGTTATGGGTCATGGGCGGCGTCAACGCCGACGAGGACTTCGAAATGGTCTATCCAGGGACCTACCAGACCGAAAGAGTTCCGGTCAAGGCCCAGAGCCACTTTGCGCCGGGAGCTGTCGCCGGCTGGTGCGCCGCCCTTCGCCCGTCCGGCGTCGGAATCGTCCTGTTCTGCAATTATGAACTCTTCAAAACATTCTATTTCTGGAGCAACAACAACCGCAACACCACGATGGAATGCCGTCTAGGTGTATACCCGATCAAAGCCAATGAAAGCCTTCAGGTTGCTTTCGCCCTGGCTCCGTTCTACGGAATCGGCACTCCAGACAATATCAACGAATTCATGGGCGGCAGTCTTGGGCTCGACCGCGAAACCGGCGATTCGGCGCCGACCGTTACCGCCCGGCTGCTGCCGTTCCGCCCCGGCGTCTGCGAAGTAAAAATCGAAGCGGGGAAACTGGTCCGCAATAAAATCAATTTCAATACCATAAAAACCGTTACCATCCAGTCTTCCGGTCAGCCGCTTGAAATCCCGTACCAATTGAAACTGACGTCCGGCACCTGGGTTGTCCGGGCCACCGCGTCAGCTCACGGCAAGAAAATGTTCGAAATGATGGCGACAACCGTTCACCGGCAAAGCAGCGGCATGTACGCCCGTACTCCCGAATGCATTCGCCGTATCGAAAGCGGCGCGGAAAAACAGGCTCTGGATTTGAATTTCAACTCGCAATCATATGTCACGCCGCATGTCGAATGGGCCAAGCCGTTCGCCGGAGGCAAGCCGAAAGTGCTGGCCGTCTGTTATCACAAGGGTGGCATTCGCGACATGGTCGAAATGGCCCAGCGTTTTGACATGGACCTCACCACCAGTTACATCGGGGGCATCTGGAAAATCAGCGGGCTATGCACCACTTTGAGCGAAAGCGATTCATTTATAGAACTCGCCAAACAACTGGAAAAGAATACGTTCGACGCGATCGTCGTCGCCTCCCGCATTTGGGAGCAAATGCCGGACAACGTGCGCAACGCCGTTCTGACTCAGGTCCGTAACGGCACGGGACTGATCCTGATCGCCCCGGAAGGATTGCCGGAGGAATTGGCGAAATCATTTCGTCTGTCCCCGAATCCGACGCACTTCACCGGACGCTGGAGCGCCGCCGCGGAACACCCGGTCACTGCTGGAATTCCGTTCGAAACCCTACCGCCCACCCGCGGACTTCCCTATACCGCCGCGCCGGAAACGGTTCTGGCCCGGATCGGGAATCATCCATTGCTGAGCATTTTCCGGTACGGCAAAGGACGGGTCGCGGCTGTCGCCTGGGCGACCGACGGGCGCGACCGCAAGGAATATCACCTGAAAAACGCCGATCCGGTCATTCTGCCGCTGATGCTTTTCAACATGCCGGAAAACATGACGCATCATTACTGGGAATACCAGATGTCGCTGCTCGGTAAAATGATTTACTGGAGCGCCGGCCGTAACGGCAATGTCTGCGGCTCCGCCCTGCGGGCAGTCCCCGGCAGACTGACCGTCCGGCTGGAGGCGAAAAAAGCTCAGACCGTTACCGCCGAACTGACCGTTCGTGATAAGTTCTATCGCACCGGACAGAACATCAGCCGTCGGTTTAATCTGGTTCCCGGAGAGAACAGCGTTGAAATCGTTTTTGAACAACCGAGGTTGTCCGGGCTTCACCTGGCGGACCTGATTGTCCGGGGAGATTCCGGTGTGGAATGGTGGGGCTCCGCCTCGTTCGAAACCGCCTCGCCGGTTCGGATCGAAGCGTTGAAGCTTGATGACAAAAAAATATGGAAGAAGTCCGAGCCGCTGACCGGCTCCCTGCAACTTACCGCCCCCGGTACGGCGCGGATATCGCTGTTCGACACCTTCGGCAATGAATTCGCCCGCGGTTCGCAGACCGATTTCAGTCTTCCCTTGCGGGATTGCCGGACCGCCGGATGCCGGCTGGTGGCGGAAGTGTTCGACAAAGACGGCCGCCCCGCCGACCGGACCACCCGCGAACTGATTCTTTACAGCAAGCCCGATGCCCGGCGGTTGCAGGTAATCTTCGGCTGGCCGACCCTGTCCCAACGCGGCGTACACGGTTTTCTGCTGGATCACTATTACCGGCGGCTGATCGAGCTCGGGGCCAATGCGCTGGTGACGTTCCGCACCGATACGCCGGTGGAACTGTTGGCCGCGCGGATGAACAACCTGCCGATCCTCGGTTCGAACTCACCGGCCACCTCCGGCGGCAAATTTCCGTTCGACGCCAAGGCCAAAGTCAACAGCAAGTTCGACCTGATCCGCAAGCCCTGCCTCAGCCGCCCCGGCTTCAAGGACGAACTGGAAAAAAGATCCAGTCAGGTCACCGACCTCGAGGAATACGGCGTACTTTTCCGCGCCGGACCGGACGAGGCCAACAGCGTCGGCGTCTGGGAGGGGTGTTTCTCTCCGGACTGCCAGCGCGAATTCCGCGAATGGCTGAAAAAGCAATACGGTTCACTGGAGGCATTGAACCAAAGCTGGATGACCTCCTATAAGTCCTGGGATCAAGTTTATGCCATGACCTCGGACGAAGTGAAAAATGCGCCGTCGTTCGCGCCGTGGGTCGATCACCGTGCGTTCAACGACTGGAATCGCGCCGATGCCATCGGCCGCATCGTCAAAGGCATGAAAGAGGCCGATCCGGAATTGCGTTATTCCCTCTCCGGTACTCAGGAGGCCAGCGCGTTCAACGCCTGGGAATGGTATCAGTTGATGAAGCATCTCGACGCCATCCAAAGTTATATCGGCGAACAGGCCATTCAGCAGCGCTGTTTCCACAACGGCAAACTTCTCCGCCAGAGCTGGCTGGGCTATGACAGGCCGTTCAACCAGTTGAATCAGAAAGTCCTGAGCAACCTCCTGCTTGGGTCCGGCGGGTTCAGCGTTTACAGCGGCGATTTCTATGTAAATCCGGACTATACCCTGCCGCCCCGCGCCCTGGAACTGAAAAAAGCACTGGATATCTACCGCAATGGTCCCGCCGAGGCGATCATCAACTCCGAATTCATGACCTACCCGATCGCATTCCTTTACTCGCCCGCGTCCATCAAAGTGGATTGGGTCACCGGCTGCGACGACCTGCGGCTCGGCGCGGTTCAAGGTTATAAAACCCTGCTGGCAGACCTTGCGCTCGATTACGATTACGTGGCTCCTCCGCATCTGAATGATCCGGCGCGCATGAGCCGCTACCGGATTCTGGTGCTTCCGATGATTTCCGCGCTGTCGGAAACGGAACTTGCCGCAATCCGCGATTTCGCTAAATTCGGCGGCATTGTGATCGCCGACCAGGCGACCGCGGTCTATGACTCCCACGGCAAACCGCATGCGGTCCCCGGACTGGCGGAATTGTTCGGCATTCAGCCCGCCCGGCTCCAACTCGTCAAGCAGACCGCCCAACTGGAGGGGCTGAATACGGAAGCCGCCGGGCTCACGCTCAATGGACTTGCCATGCCGGTGAAGTCATTCGAGACCGGGCTGGTTCCCACCACCGCCAAAGTGTTGGCGCAGGTGACCGACAATGGACGGACGTATCCGGCGGTATTGGTCAATTCGTTTGGCAAAGGGCTGGCGGTTTATCTGGGATGCGCCCTGCCGAACGCCGTCGCCGACTGGAGCGAAATGCGTTACCTGCCGAAAAATCAGCAGAGCCTGCGGGCTATCGATCAACTGTTGAGCCCGATCCTTGAACGGGCCGGAATCACGCCTCCGGCCACAATCCCGACCCTGAAAGCCGCCACGATCACCGCGCGCCGCAATGGGCCGGCCCTCCTGCTCGGCGTCAGCCGCAACCCCGATCAGGCGGCAAATCTCGACCCGAAACCCCGCCGCCACACCGTTCTGTTGCAGGATACATACCATATCTATGATTTGCTGAACGGGAAATACCTCGGGAATGCGAAACAGTTCGACTATGAATTCGGCCCGGACAGTCAGTGCATATTCACCCTCCTGCCCTATCAGCCGGCCAAACCGGATATTCGGATGAAAAAGGCAGGCGAATATTGGGCGGCCGATATCCGGATCGGGGCTTCGACCGAAAAGTGGGCTGACCATATTTTCCGGGTCGAGCTGAAATATCCCGACGGTAAAATCAATCCGGCTTATTCTGAACTGGTTTTCGGCAAAGGCGGCAAAGGCGAATACCGTTTCGTCCTTCCTCTGAACGCCCTCGCCGGTGACTGGACACTGTCGGTAACGGATGTCCTGACCGGGCAACGTGCGGAAAGAAAAGTCAAATAGAAAGCTTCCCCGCCCGCCCGGCAGACAATGTTCATCGGCGTCCGCCGGGCGAAATAACTTGAAAAACGTCTGCGCGCGTGATATTGTACCTCCCGGACAATGGGAGGAGCAATGAAAAATTTTCTGTCAGTCTTGACCTTTTCCTTGATATTCTATTTGTCGGGCGGCGAAGATACGGTACGTCCGGCAAGCTGGAAAATGAACGGCAATGTAAGCAAGCTTTTCGATACCCCGATCGGCGCGGTTTATAAGATCGACCCCGGCGAACTCTGCGCGGCCCCCATCGGTAAACCGATATCCCCAAGGATTCTTCCCCGAATGGGGGGCTTGCTCCAAGTTTCGCTACACAAAGACAACGAGCCGACCAGACGCATCGTCGTTATTGAATTTCTGGCCC
>CALABZ010000125.1 GCA_937888615.1 uncultured Lentisphaeria bacterium
AGGATTTCCTGATTGAGGGTGCCGAGAGTCAGGCCCTGATATTTTTCGCGGGGCTGTTTGGGGCAGAACCACAGGATCACGAACGCCCCCAGAAACGAAATCGGCAGCGCAAACGCAAAACTCCTCGCCCGCGGCACTTCGTCGATCAGGACGTTGCTGTACAGATACCATACCAGCAGCCCTTCGGCCGCCCCCAGCAGCAGCATCCCGGTCAGCACCGACAGTTTGCCGGCGAGGCGTTTCCGGCAGGATTTGAGCAGCCACACCGCCCCCAGCAGCAGTCCCGGCACGAGCGGAATCAGCACGTACGTGAAATCCAGTTTGCCGCCCCAGCCGAAGCCGCACGACGGGTCTTTTTCCCACGCCTGCACCGCCGAGCGCGACAGCGCGTACCAGACGTTCATGGCCACCCCTTCACCGAACGCGAAAAACGTGTAGCACCACACCAGTTTGGCGTTCGCCCGCCCCGACAGCACCGCGAACAGGAACGCCGGCAGGATCGCCGCCCCGATCAGGTAAAACAGCGTCCCGACCTCGGCCACCGATTGTTCGAGCCATTTGCCGGAGAGCTCCAGCGCCAGCGCCAGCACCACGGCGAAGGCGCCGATGACCAGCGTGGCGTTGCGCGAAACCCGGAATTCTCCTTTCGCGTCGAGGTTGCGGTTAATGAACTTCTGGTGGAACTCTTTCAGCCACACCGCCGCCATCGAATTTGCCGCCGAGCTCACCGTGCTCATGATCGCCGCCAGCATTGCCGCCATGAACACGCCCGAGAGCGGCGACGGCAGGTTTTCGGTGACGAAATGAAAGAACGCCGCGTCGCCTTTGCCTCCCCCGACCACCGGGTCCGGGTGCTGTTTGTAATACGTGTACAGCGCCATGCCGATGAACCACAGCGTGTAGATGAAAAACGCCCCCGAAACCGTCGCCGTGATCTGCGATTTGAACCCTTCTTTCCAGTTTTTCGTGCTCAGAAAACGCTGGATCGACACCTGATCGCTGCAGGCGTTGGTCAGCGGCGTGATCACCGCGCCCCACACCAGCAGCCAGAACAGCAGCCGCACGTAGGGCGAGAGCGAATAGAACTCGGCCTGACTGAACTGCGGGACGCCGCGGCCGTCGGCAAGCGCGGTTTGAATAGCGGTGACGGCGCCTCCGTCGATTTTCCAGCAGAGGATGGCGATGACGGCGGCGAAGCCCCCGAAGGTGATGACCGCCTGAAAAACGTCGGTCCAGACCACCGCCTTGCTGCCGCCGAGGAAACAACAGGTGATGCCGACCAACGCCACCAGCAGGATCGAAAACCACGGCGTCCATCCGAAAGCGGCCTCGAAAATCTTGGCCGAGGTGTACAACACCATGCCGATGTAAATGACCCGCGTGTAGAACGCCGAAAACGCCACCACCGCGCGGACCGTGCGGTCATAACGGTACTCAAGGTATTCGTAAGGGGTGAAACTGCCGAGCTTGAAATAAAACCGGGTGAACATCAGATAAAACGGGATCGGGAGGATCATGCCGAGAGTGCCGGTGAGGATGAACAAGGTGAGCCCGTGATTGAAGATTTCGCCGGGGACCATGACGATGGAGATGGAGCTGAAGAGCGACATCATGCAGGCGAGTCCGATGGCGATGAACGGCATATTGCGACCGCCGAGCAGATAATTTTCGGAGGTTTTTTTATCGCGCGAAAAGTGTACTCCGATCCCGATCACCACCATCGTGTAAACAAAGATCACCCCATAATCCAGCCAGACCATGTTCATAAATTCAAAACCTCACAATCCATATAATTTAAAAAGTACGTAAGACCCGCGTCGGGGAAGCGACAACATCAATTTGCCGGATATTGATTCCAGCGTTCCGGTTCCGGCGAGCAGTTCCACCCGAAAACGGTTTTTCCAAGGAAGATCAAGCTCAATACGCTCTTCTTCGCAACCGTTTTCGCGGAAGGACAGCAAATAACCTCGGTCGGCATAAAAGCCGGTAATAGCCTTGCCGTTCGGTTCAGTCCCCAGCGGGAAGACATGCCCCGCGAAAACCTCGTCGCGTATCGAACGGTGAAGCTCCATCATACGGCGAACGGTTTCCCGGGTTTCAGGACTTACGGTCGAGGGGGCGAACCACAGGAGCGGGTTGGCGAACAATGCAATGGCCGCCCAATATTCCAACGAATAGGTATCCGGTTGGCACCGGACCGAAGATTCATAGGCGGCGGGAAGAAGGTCGTCCGGCGCCGGGATTTCGATCTGGAGCGATGCGGTGCGGACATATGCCGACAACAGCCAGAGGCTCCGAAGGGTTTTCTCGGGGTGATAACTGATCGTGCCGTCACAGTTTACATAACGGTTCTCGAGAAAAATACCGCCATACTCAAGGAAGCGGAAATAGCCGCTGCGCTGACCGTTGGTTACGTCAAGGTTGAAGTAAATGGCGTTGCCCGATTTTTCGCGCATTGTTTTCAGCATCTTTTCAAGGTTGCATTCCGCCTCATGGGAACGAAGTTGCACGCCGTCAATCTTAAATGTCCTAAATCCGTACAACCGATGATAGGACAGAAGTTTATCCGCCAGTTCCCGCCAGTCATGAAAGGCGATATTGGCGCTTGGCGCCGTCCACAATGCCAGGTCAATTCCGTTTCTGCGAGCGCATTTGCACAGACTGTCGAAACCTCCCCCCAGCCGTTCCGGCGAAATATCCCAAAAATCGGGAAGGAGGAAATGATTATTCATCAAAGATGCCAGTCCGTCGCCCTTCTGCCAGGAGTCATCAACCTGATAAATATCGGCCCCGCATTCAGCGGCAGCCTTGATTTCCCGTTGCAGGAATTCGCCCGAGACGAGTTGAGGAAAACGGCCGCAGCCCCACGGATTCACAGTCACGGTATGTTCGTGGGAACTCACCGGAAAACGCTGTTTCAGGTATTCCTGAAGGTTCCGGGCGGCCTCGTTCCGGTCACGAAACACAATCAGGGTATGGCGGCATCCGGCCATCCAGTCGTTGAGTTTGAATTCAGACGGGGAAATACCCCAGGTACAGGAAAAGAGTTCCCCGTCCCGGTATCGAAAATCATGTTGTTCAAAGTCCCGCTTCTCGGCGGACAGCATTGCCTCCTGCAAGATACAGAAACCGGCTCCCGAAGAATCTTCCTTTACATAGAGGAGGTTCCCGCGCAGAAGTGATTGGCCGCCGACCCGGTGCTCGATGACCGGGCATTCATTATAGTCGGTCCGGGCAAGGAATTCCACCGTCCGGTCCGGTTGGAAACCATCGGCGAGACGAAGCGAATCACCAGTGCTTTCCAGATGGAATTCCGGGTAGCGGGGGGTATTGCCGGAGCCGGACAGTTCCCCGCGGTGAGTCCAGTAGAGATTCGGAAGCACCCGGGAACGAACGGAATTCCGGACACTGTGCGCGGGCAGTCCCGGATAGACGAATATCTCGCGCAGGAACTCGACTTTCTGTATCCGGTCGGTGAAATGGAGCCTGATCAGGAGATGGGGTGCGTCATAGACGGCATGGGGACAGGATTCGGCGGAGATCTCGACGATCCGGTAGTCCGTGGTGTTATAACCGGGTCGGTTGAGGCCGACGAATCCGCAGTCGCAGCCGTTTTTCGGTGCCGCGTATTCGATCCCGGACGCATGCGCCAGGGAAATGGTGGCGGGATATCCTCCGCTCAAATCGACCAGGCGGCGGTAAAAGCGGTTGCCGAATTCGAGGCAGTCGCCGTCCCGGCGCATGTAGGCGTCTTCCAGAGAAGCGGATTCGACGCGGGGAGATTTCTCCATCACAAGCTCTTCATTCATAATTATTTCGTATACTTCCAGTTGATATAGGAAAGGTCGAAGGCTCCATAGACATTACTGGTTCCATCCCCGAACTGCATTCTCGGAGGGTATCCGCTTTTGGTTAATTTACCGGTCAGGATTTTCTGTTTGCCTTTTGCGGTAAACAGGGTATAGGTTCCTGCTTTGCCGTCAGTTTCGAGGATGAAACTCTGGAACCCCAATCCAACTTTATAGGGATGGTCTAACTTTTTCCCATCATTCAGATAAACGATTCTATCCTGCGCGAAGGCAACCCAGGACAACCAGTTCGTACCGTTATTTTCGACAATACTGTTTACCATGAATTGAGCTGTTTTGACATCGGCGTCAAGAAGGCGGAATTCAAATTCGACCGTCGTCTCGCTTATGTTTTCCGGATATTCCGGGGCGGCGAAATGAGCGAACATGGACGGTCTTGTGTCGCCGTGCGATATGACCCGGAGGACCGGATACGGGCGCTCGGCAATTTCAATGATTTCATAGGTTGCCTTGCTGTCGGCGGCATCGGATTTACGCTTATAAAAAACAGGGAGTATATTCATGTCTTCCGGATATTTCTTGTCTTTGGCGGAATATTCTCCGGGGCCATGCCCCGCATCGGCCTTAATCGAATCATCTTTGACCAATTTGAAGCGGGCGCCCATGATGCGGTGGAAGGGACTGGGGTTCCGCCAGGAGCCAAAGTCGCTTTCATCGTAAATCACCAGGAGTTCTCCGGGGGTAGTCTCGAGCACCGAAGCATAGGAACTTGTCGCCGGATGGTTGTAAATTTTTGTCTGTTGCCAATTATTGCCGGTTCCGGTGAAATCCACCATCAGGTAAAGGAGGGGGCGTCCGGCAATCAACACCAGAGTACCGTCCTTCATGCGCAGCAGGGAGGGCGCGGCTGAATAAGGTGCGATTTGCACTGCTTCCAACCAGGTGCGCCCGTTGTCGGAAGAACGTTTTTGGAACATTGGAGAAGTCCCCCCCACGCGATAAACGGCGAGCAGTTCACCGTCTCCCAGGATTTCGATGCCGGTTTCGCATGGGCCTTCTGGAAATTCTCCCTTTGGATCCTCCGCTATCGTTGACACGAAATTCCAATTCAGTCCGTCATCTTTCGACTCCAACAGAAAATTATGGAATTTCTTAGCGCCGTCCTTGTGTCCGTAACCAGTCATAAACAACCGTCCGTCCGACGTGCGCCTGATATCACGGTGGAGAAAGCATTGGGTGGCATATGGCATTGAGAGTTTGACGCTTCTTTCGTCGATTTTACGGTTGTTACGGTCAAATGAGATGATTTTTAGATTATGATCTTTTTTTGTTTCCAATTCCCAGCAGGCGACACTCCGCCGTTGCCCGTCATTTGTTTCAAAGGCATTAATTCCTTGAACGGGGGGAGTCGCTTTTTTCCAAGAGGCCCCATTGTCAGTGGAAATATCGCTGCATCCTTTTTCCGTTACGGTGTGAATACCGGTCGAATGGTTCAGGTAGATGGTCCCGTCGCTGAAACGGGTAGCGAAACAGAAATTGAGGTGATGGGGTGCCGACTCAATCATTGTCAGATCAATGGGAACGAGTTTGCCGCCATTCAGGCGTTTTTCATTGTCTCCTGCCGCATGGAGAGTCATCGTCGCCGTCAGCAGGGCTCCGAGGAGAAATGTTGTTTTCATGATGGTCTTCCTTGTTAGTTATGTGGATTATTTACGGGTAGGAAAGCAGGTTTCCGGACTGATTGAAATATCGGGTCATATCCGGTATGATTTCATGCAGTTCTTTAACGGTATGCGAGGAAACATGTCCGTCCGTATATCCTACCGTGTTGCGTTGATTATGGTAGAAAGCCGCATAACCCGAATCGGAATTCAGCCCCCAGGCAAATAACTGTTTCTTACCGGCATCGTATAACGTATCACTCATCAGGGCTTTGCTTGTTCTGAGCTTCCTGAAACTTAAATTCAGGCAAAGTGCGGCAGGTTCGGTGATGGCGTCGCCATAATAGTTGTTCCAGTTATCCCATCGGCGGGGCATTCCATAGGTGAGCTGGTTCCAGATTGACTCCGACTGATTGACTGCCCCTGGTTGAATTGTTGGGCAGAGAATAATATTGGGTGAGCTGCCGCCGAGATATCCGGAGTAGTACAGGCGATCGGACCATGTCCGCCATGTCGCAGGATTTGGAGGCATGAGCTGGCCTCGGATAAAGAATTCTTCATTGTAATCATCAGCATAGTTCTGGACGGCGAGCAAAACCTGTTTTTTATTGTTGATGCATTTACTTTCCATGGCTTTTCCTCTCGCCTGATTCAAGGCCGGAAGCAGCATGGCGGCAAGTATAGCTATAATCGCTATGACAACCAATAATTCAATAAGTGTGAAATGTTTTGGCGACCGATGATTCATGGGTGATTCCTCCAGGTTTAAGTTTTGTTTACATGAAATATTCGGTTCATTTGAATGTGCTCAATCTGCTTTTGCGATTGTTGCGGTCCAGAAAATCAGTAATCTCCTGCAGTTTCTCCCGGTTACTCTGTCTCAATGTGGTTAGTTCCGGGAGTCCAATGCCGTTGCAGATATGTATTTCGATCAACGAACTCAACTGCTCCATATCCCGGATGATGGCCAGTTCGGCAATCAGTTTGTGCCCTTGGGCAACAATCAGCGAACCGTCCGGCTTGAAGTCCGGAAAAAGCCGCAAGCCGCCGCATAATTCCAGCTTTAAATTGAAAATCCGCAGGTAATGCGGCGGAAAAAACAAACTCGGCGTATGCGAATAACTCTGCAAGGTCTGGTGAAAACAATCGTCCGCCTCAAGCCATTCCTGTTTGTTGGAGATTCCCTCCCCATCAGCCTTGGCAGCAAGCTCTTTTAAGTTGCTCAGCTCGGCTTTCGAAGCGAGTTGACAGGTAATCCGGGCTCCCCGCTGTTCCAGTGCTACACGGTATTGGACCATGTCCCAGATGTCTTGCGGTGAAATCACCGCGACATTGCTGCCACTGCGGTTTCGCGAAACGACCAGCCCGTCATTCTCCAAACTATGCAGGGCATTGGTGACGGAAAG
>CALABZ010000126.1 GCA_937888615.1 uncultured Lentisphaeria bacterium
CACCTCCCTAAGCCTGACACGAACCTCATAGCCGACTACATCGAGGAGATGGAGCCCGGCATCCAAGAAACCGACCTCATCCTCATTCACTGGTGGTGGTAGATGCGCATCCTCGTGTGTGGCACGCGGTACTTCAACCCCAAGGACATCGGCCAGCGGGACGTCATCATGTCAGTCCTTAACGACTATCCGAGACACGCGAAGGTGATTCACGGAGACTGCCGGGGCGTTGACAAGTTTGCCTCGGACCACCAGTGTATCGCTGATGTGCTCATCAAATGAATCCGCATTATCCCAGACGCAGGCAATACCGCCCTGCGCCAGTTTCGTATTACAGTCGTCGATCTTCGCTTTGGTCACGACCAGCACTTTTTCGCCGGCCTTGGCCAACTGCAGCGCGGTGGACAATCCTGCCACTCCGCTGCCGATCACGATATGCCCGGCTTCGTTTACCTCGCTGATTTTCATATTAGCCCGATCATGGTTAATTAATAATGTTCAAACAGTAAATTACACTCAATCGCCGGAATTTCAATCGGTAATTCGGTCCGAACTTCAAATAAATGCGATTAAAACGGCTTCTTTTGGACAAAAAATGCCCGCGATCCACCGAAAAAGACCGGTCGGCAAGATGATATTCACGGGGTAACGGCACGGCGGACCAGATTGGCGAGTTCTTTTTCCAGGTAGTCGGCATCGATCCTTTCCCAGTCACGGTTCAGCAGGCGGACCCAGTCCGCTTCACGCGAAATGGTCAGAAAACGGGCGTTCCGCACCAGTTCGAAAAAAACAGCGGGGTCCAGCGGGTGGATGGAACGCGCTGTTTTGAAGTAATCAAGATCGATATCGAGAATGTAATGGGGGGGCAAGTCGCATTCGGCAAGACACTTGCGCAGATAATCCGATTCCAGCGCCTCACCGTAATAGGCCGCCAGGAGTTCGCGGTTGTCGTCATCGGGGTATTCCGGGTAATTGTGGAAATTGACGATTTGGATATCCGGGTGGTAATCGTGCGCGTAATTAACGGTTGAAAGGATCGTCGCGCTGCGGATGATGCCGTGGCGGAGCGCATAATCGATATGCTCGTCATGCCGTAACCCTGCGATCGCTTCGGCGACGGTGTCGAAATGCCTGTCCGACGCCAGAACATCGGTGTGATGGTCCAGCGTCAGGACATGCAGGGACCCGTCCTGTTCCGCCCACGGAATCAGAACGTGATGGTGCTCCTCAACGACATACGCTGTCTTGGAGCCCCATTGTTCCCTGCGGCAGAGCATTTGCTCAGAACTTGACCAGGGATTCCACGGCGACCGGCAGGCCGGTTTTCATGGACTGGTTGGCGGCGATGCCGATCAGGATCGACTTGGCGCCGTCCAGACAGCCGGCGGAATGCCCCAACGGATCGTTTCCGGCGCCGCGGAACAGGTGGTCGAGCAGACGGATGTCGCCGCCGCCGTGACCGCCGACCGCGCGTTCATAGTCGATAACCTGAGGTTTGCCCCAGTGCGGCTGGAAAATGATTTCCGGGACCATGGTTTCCTTGGCGCAGTCGAGTTCGTGCATGCCGGGCTGGTTGAAGTCGGCATGGTCGCCGCTGACATAGGCGGCTTCCACCACGTTGAATTCGAGGCGTCCCTTGGTGCCGTTGAAGCAGACGCGATAGCCTTCCCACGGGCAGTGGGCGTTCAACGAATAAGTCATGATCGCTTTGTTCCGGTAACGGACCATCACGCCCATGTTGTCCTCGATGGAGATGCCGTCGCCGAAAACGCTCTGGTCGCGGTAATAGTTGTCTTCTTCTTCCGGCTTGCCGAAGTAAAGACCGTTCAGGCGTTCATCTTCTTTGGTGACGTGCAGCGCGAACGGATCTTTTTCAGCGACTTTGCTGCCTTTGGCGCGGTAATAGAATTCGGTGATGCCGCGTTTTTCAGCGTTTTCCTTGCCGTAGAAAAGCAGGTCGCCCATTGCATAGACGGTTTCCGGGAAGGAGCCGGTCCACCAGTTCACCAGGTCGAAATGGTGAGTGGCCTTGTGAACCATCAGGCCGCCGGAGTTGTTCTTGTTGCGGTGCCAGCGGCGGAAGTAGTCGGCGCCGTGGACGGTCGAGAGCAGCCATTCGAAATGAATGCTGGTCAGGTCGCCGACGAGGCCGCTTTTGAGGACTTCCTTGACCTTGGTGTTGCGCGGTGAATAACGGTAGTTGAAGGTGACGGTGACCTTCTTGCCGGTGCGCTTGCCGGTGTCGATGATCTGCTGACATTTTTCAGCGTCGACGGTCATCGGTTTTTCGGTGATGACATCGCAGCCAAGTTCCATGGCGCGGCAGATATAACGGTGGTGGGTGCGGTCCATGGAGGTGATGATGACCACATCCGGTTTGATGTCGGCGATCATCTTGTCGAATTGATCCGCCTTGTAGGTCGGGAGCGCTTTGGCTTTGTATTCGCTTTCCATGACCGAATTCCAGTAGTCCATGCGGGCCTGGTTGCTGTCACAGAATGCCATCAATTCGCCGACGTCGGTGTAATCCACGGTCAGCGCGTTGATATACATCGAAGCGCGACCGCCGGTTCCTACCAGCACATACTTTTTCTTGCTCATTAATACTATCTCCTTATTGGGTTTCAAACGCTTTCGCGATTAATGAAACGGGTTGAAAATTCCATTCTGACCGGTGGCTCTGCCTGTAAAGCCAGTTGTACGATATATCTGTTCACCTCGATCAACGGGTGTGCCACCGTGCTGAGGGCGGGACAGGCGTAGCCGCTCCATGGGTCGTCGTCGAACCCGATTACCGATATGGCGTCCGGCACCCGGATGTTGTTCTGCCAGCAGAATTTCAGGAATCCGTATGCCATGCGGTCGGTGTCGAAAAACACCGCGTCAATGTTTTTTTCGAGCAGTACCGGACCGACCTCCATGCCGTTTTTGAATGATGAATCGCTGGTCTGGATATAGAAATGTTCGACCCGGCGTTCGGTGAATTCACTCAGGGCCAGATCGAAACCGCGGGCTCGCGATGTGATGTTGCCGCAGCGGGCGATTCGGCGGCGGCCGCGGCGCAGGAGTTGGGTGACTCCCTCGCGGATGCCGCTGGCGCGTTCGATGATCAGCGAGTGATATCCGTCGAATTCCCGGATGTCGACGAAAATAAACTGTTGAGGCAGTCCCTGCAGGATTTCCGAAGGCTGCAGACGACCGTCCCAGTTCAGGAACACCACCGTATTGACCATTCCCGCCCATTCCTGCAGGATAATGCGCAGTTCGGCGCCGTTGGGAGGCAGAATGCCGAGGAGGGAGAAGAAACCGTGCTCCTCCAATTGCTTCTGCAGATCGTTCACTTTGCGCATAGTGATATGGTTTTCGCTGAAACTGGAGATAATGCCGACGCAACTGCTGCGCTGAAGCCTCAGGTTGCGGGCGGCGACATTGGGGGTATAGCCGAGGTGGGCGGCTAGTTCCAGGATTCTGGAACAGAGCTCCGGTTTGACGCCGGGCTGATTTTTCAAGGCCCGGCTTACCGTACGAATGGATACGCCGGACAGTTCCGCTATTTTTTTCAGAGTTACGCTGTTCATGATTTGCCAACGTTGGCGAAAATTATCTTTTATTCAGGTTATTTTTAAAATGCCATCGTTGGCATATATTATACATCAGAAAAATCGATTGTCAATATGTCCTTGAAAAAATATCCGAAGAAAATCGCTATCCGCCCCTGTTCAATCGGGTTACGGCGGAGAATTGGGATATTTCGAATTGAGGAGAGGAATTTTCCTGCGAATGCCTTTGCTTTTTCGCCTGATTGGCGTTATATTAAAGATAATCATGCACGGCTGGCGAAATTGGCAAACGCACAGGATTTAGGTTCTAAATTCGGCAAAATTTCAAGCCATGGATTTCACCTTCAAAATTCCGAATTTAAGTTCAAAACTGCAACATTAACGGCAATTTATGATCCCGGCTGATTCTCATAAAAACGGCTGTTTACCTCGAATTACAAACACAAAACAAACACAACTTCTTTGAGGTCGGGGGGATTTTCCGTCATTTGACGGGGAAAAGAAAAAATGGTGCGCGGCGCGGGAGTCGAACCCGCACATCTTTCGATACAAGATCCTAAGTCTTGCGTGTCTGCCAATTTCACCAGCCGCGCAACAGTAACTAAATTACTTATCCTTTATGACAGATTTTCTAATATCATATAAGGTCTTCAGTGCCCTATAAATAATCGGGCGGTATCTTTTATAATCGATCCCCATCGCATTAAGAATTACTTTATCCAGCTCCTGCCGGTCGGGTTGCCTTAATTCATCGGGAACAGCCATGACCTGCCGCGTAAGTAACGGCGCGAATGCTTGCACGACGACTTCCCGGGAATGCTTATCAAACAAATCTGGAGAAGGTATTTGGAAACCTGTTTGAATTTTAGTTGGCGTAATGTCTAAAACACCAAGACCGCGCCCGAAGCCCAGCAACTCAATCATCAGCATTGACAGGGTCGAATTAAACAATGCATGAAAAAATGTAATATCTGAAGCCTCATATTTCTCTGTAAGAGTAACGCAAACAAGACGTTGATTTAAAACCATTTTTTGTAACGCTCGAACGGCATAAATCCGTGTATCCGGGTTCAACGGCAATACAAAATCAGCATAAGCCTTAACCTTGAATTGATACCATTCCCCATTGGATATTTTCAGCGATTCAGTTAATGGCTTTCCTTTTCCATTTGATTTTACCTTGAAAGAATCAATCCACTTTTTTGCCGAAATATTATTCTCCAGTTCAAGCTCCGCAGGTGTTAAATCACAAACAAAGGCCCAAGAATCGGCAGCGTCTATCGTCAGGTTATAGTATCCATTGATATTTTTCAGGTGGGGGATTAAGAATCTTCTATCGATATTCTTGTCATCCTCTTGAGGCAGGATAAACATAGGATCCCATCCACGGCGTTCTCCTCTGGTTATATTACAAATTTTGTTCAATGGAACAAATTTATCTTGGTTTTCAAATAGCCAAGACAAATCAGCAAACAAAGAAGTCCACCCCAACCCCAAATTTTCAACCATCTCTATTTGCGAGTAATCCCACGTGTGCAAAGAAACGTTTCGATCATTTGCGTCCTCTGCCAGAATAGATGTAGCTATTTCATCAGGTGAAAAGTTGTCGTCATCTATGGATTGGTTTGTAGAAACAAAAACAGTTCTATTGTCTACACAACTCCCATTAGGTGATTTCTTAGAACAAACAAGAATTGTTGTAACGACATCTGCGCTACTAAACCAACGTCCTTTGGCCGATGTTACGACATAATTGATATTATAGAAAGAACGAAGCAATTTTCTAAAGCCAGCGCCCCAATCAGATGATAGCCAAGCATTTGACGTAATTATGCCCAACGTTCCATTGGGCATCAACAAATCATACAGAATAAAAGGGATATAAGAGTAAAAATCACTCCGCCGAGAAAGCTGGAAGGTTTTCTTTATGCCATATTTTTTATAAAAATCGGTGATTCTATCCCAAACGAGCTTATTAAGTTCTTCTATTTGCTCAAAATTGATAAAAGGAAGATTTGAAATAATCGACGCAAACAATGGCAACGCAATAAGCTTTTCTTGTCCCGTTGCGGGGTCGATAAATCTAATTTTCTCTCCCGGTGCCAAATTCAATGCATCAAATGTAAAAATCCGCATAAGCCTTCCAACATTTTGAGGCGAAAAAACGGCCATTGCGGCGATTTGAATAGGAAAAGCAAATTTATCGCTTCCCCATGTCGTTTCGAGAACTGCCGTCCCAGGAATATTATCGTCGGTTTTTACTGCCAACATGGCATTTAAAATCGTTCCTGTCCCACAGAATGGGTCTATCGAATTTTCTGTTTTATCCTTCAGTGCAAGATATACCAGTAAAAAGGCCAATGCTTCTGGCGTTACAAAAAGTCCAGCCGCGTTTTTGATTGACGATAACGTAGTCGCGTGCAAAATATTTGTTAATATTGCGGGACTTATTCTTGAAAACTCAATACTATTCAAGAATTCATTGAAGGATAATAAAATCTCCCACTCTTCAGGCGGAATAAGCTCATCAAACTCTGTAGGTTGAAAGAAATTGCAAACATTTTTTGATTTTGAAAACTGCGTAAAAAGGTCAATACACTCTTTTACAGATATTCCATGTTTTAAGGTGCTAGGGACATCCTTTTGATTGTAAACCTTTAATATATTCGCAAAAACAAATCGGTTTATCCAACGTAACAAAATGGAATATGCCAAGGGAGAATAAGGTTTTTCATCCGGATAAGACTCTTTGACATATCTCCACCAAGTCTCAATCTTGGCTTTTAGCCGATTGTCTTTCTGTGCCGCATTTTCAATATATTGTTTAACCTTTGCTTGGCATTGCAAAATATTTTCGATAAAACTGTTGTCTCCGAAAAGACGTTCTGCGGAAACCCCAGAGATAATACCGCCAGCAAAAAAATTATTAAGTTTTCCTAAAATAATATGCAGGGCTTCGTCCCACAAATCACGCCTGTTTTCCACATCAGAACGGGAAGAAATGCCCTTATTTTCATGTAAGCGTTCAGAGAAGGTAAACGCCCCATACTCATTTTGAATATACAAATCAGCATCAACCGCATTCCACACTAAAAAGCTGTTTAACCCGAGGCGGCGGGCTTTCTCCTCTGCGTTCTTCAGCAATTCAGGATCATCAATGGCTGTATCTGGCATTTTAAGTTCCCAGCCCTGCAGAATGCTTCCATTGGAAGAACTTCCGAATAAAATCACATCAGGAAAAAGCGTTTGCCCGCTCCCTCCCAAAGAAAACTCTCCGCCCGCTCGCTGAATGCTGGAAGAATATACGTTTTTATTAATTGCAGAGATTAAATCAATAGCCCACGACCGCTCATTATATTGTAGCTTTTGTCGTTTTAATGTCATCATCTAAAAATTCCTTCAAAACGCCGGTTCGTGATATATTCGAAGAAAACATAACCCTACATGTAAAATCATAATAGATCTCACGTATACGTTCCTTGGCTACGCTCAATAAGTCAATATATTTATCTTTAAAAAGCCGTGCATCCTGATTCTTTTCAATACCAATAAAATTACGATTTTCCATAAGAGCAGCCACCAAAAAACTTCCCGATCCAAATGTATTGTCCAAAACAATATCCCCGGGATTAGTAAATGTCCTAATTAAATATCGCCCCAATTCAACCGGCTTCTGCGTTGGGTGCCATACATGCCCGCCAAGTTCGCTTTCCGGAGTCTTAAATTGAACAATATCTGTAGGATAGCGCATTCCTGAATCATTTTGAACCAAAACCGGCTTAAAATCCCCATAACTTCCGGTCAATTGGCTTTTGCGGACACCCTTAGAATAAGGCTTCCCGACACTCATTTGAGGATTGTATGTCGGCTGTTGCCGATAAAAAACACAAATATCCTCATGTTTTCTCAATGGCTGTTTTTTGGAATTGAGAAAATTCGTCGGCTTGGATTTTTCCCAGATGATCTTGTACTTAAATTCACTTTCATTGCTAATAATTAGCTTCGCAGTAAAAATGCCTTGAGAAGTTAAGACGATTGCCCCGTTACGTTTGACTACACGGCGATAAAGAGGCCATAATTTATCCAAGGGAATAACAGAATCCCATTGATTTTGAGTTGTTCCATAAGGCAAATCACACAAAACCATATCAACGCAACCGTCAGGAAGATGTTCCATAATATCCAAGCAATCCCCTTCAAACAAGGCATTGCAAAATTCTTCTCTGCTCAATTTATCACGATTGCGGTTCATAATTCACTTTCTATAAAAGCGGAAAACCCATTAACACCGCTTTCGTACCAATAT
>CALABZ010000127.1 GCA_937888615.1 uncultured Lentisphaeria bacterium
ACAGCGGCTCCGACAGCGGCTCCGACAGCGGCTCCGACAGCGGCTCCGACAGCGGCACTGACAGCGGCACTGACAGCGGCACTGACAGTTCTGACGGCGACTCCGGCGACTCCGGCGGCATCATCACCGGAAAATTTGTCCGCTTGATCAGTGCGACCTGGGAGAACACCGCCTATACCAGCAACTTTTTCAAATGCGGTAGCAACAATTATTCAAGTTGCCCGGATCAGGCCTGGAAAGGCGGGCGGCAGCAATTCAGTGTTCAAGTCACTGCCCATATCATTGAGAATACGTTTATCTATTATGGTCATACATTCACCATCAATCCCGCCGCCAGCCTGCTGCCCGGCGAAACGGAGCCTTTCGCCGCCTATTATCCGCCGGAAGCCACCGGCTATGAGTTTCAACGGCTTTCGCCTTACTTCGATACGGAAGCGGAACTCACGGCGTGGATCAATGACGAAACGGCCACGCTTGCGGATCGCCTGAATCAATGGCGCAATTATTATTACGGCAAATATTATATTGTGTATATCAATCAACACTATACCAGGGCCACCAGATCTCGCGAATGGAATGACTGTGACTATTACTTCAGGTTGAACCGTTCATGGGACCGGAAAACCATCGCGCTCCATATATACAGAATTCCGCCGCGACAAGCGGAACGTGGATTCCCGGACGCGACAAGTTGTACATCCGAAGAAGACGGTTCCAACAATTATGACTGGGAAGGATGCCACTGGGAGTATGAGCGCACAGAGGAAGAGTCTTACGATACCGTATTCAAAATTTACGGCGGATTCGACAATTACGAAGATCCGAAGAACCTGGTGATTTCGATTTATAACTCCAGCGCAAACATCGGCAGGTGTTACGGAGACTCTGTCTGGATTGACGGAACCGTCGGATATATTTGGGAAGAGGAAGTTTATGACAGTTCCGAATATTCCTATACGCACACCCCGGACCATTGGGAATTCGACAATATCGAAGCCGCTCTGGCTCCATATGAAATTCAAACCTGACAGGAGTTTATCATAGAATGATTAAAGAAATTCAAGATGTCATGCGCTCCCTGACCGAACAGGACGCAAACCGGATTTATGAAAACCTTGAGAATCCCGCCGGAATCCTGCCGAACCTGGAGGAAGCCCTCGGCAAAATGAAGGATGAAATCCGGCGCTGCCCCGGATGCCGCCGCCGGATGATGTTTTCGGAACTCATCCACTTCCTGGTATCCGTCCGCTGGAGCGAAGAATCGCTGACGAAGCTGCGGGAATGGTACGGGGACGCCGTCGCCGACTTCGCCGCGTCCGATCATCCCTGGAACCGGATCAGCGAAGACGAACTGAAAGCATTGCCGGCGGACCAGCTCCCGGTGCTGGACCGATATTCCAGTAAACGGCAGAGCGCCGCTCTTCAAAGACAGTCGGAAACAGCGGACTTTCCCCGCCCCGCCTGTCCGCAATGCGTATTGAAGCATCTGGCCGACGCCGGAATCCTGATGATCGAGGCCCTGCACGGTTATCCGGTCCATCGGGCCTGGGCGATCGGCAATCTCAGCCAGGCCGAACAGGAATGTTATGCCATATCGCCGGAATTCGCCGCCGATATCCGAGCCGTCCGGCTCAGGATCATGTCCGAACCGGAATTCACGCCGGATTTCAATCCGCTGCTGGAACGCGCCCTTGAACTGGCCGGGCAGGCAGCGTCCGGTCCGCTCGTCACCGTACTGACCGTCACCCGCGACCGGCCGGCCCTGTTCAATCTCCACGAACAGATGCTCGCCCGCCAGACCTACCGCAATTTCCGCTGGATCGTGGTGGACGACGGTCAAAAACCGGTTTCGCCGGAACGCCAGTGTGTTTATGTCCGCAGACCTTATGAACCGAAGAAATGCTTCACCCACCGCGAAAACCTGCTGGTCGGACTGGATAAATGGCACGGCGGCATCCTCGTTTTCATGGAAGACGACGACTATTATCCACCGGAATATCTGGCGGAAACCGTCAAACTGGCGCAAATCGGTACTGGTCTTTTCGGCTGGAAAAATCCATTTTATTACTGGCCGCTGGAAAAACACCGGACGCTCAACCGCCGCGACGACCTCTGCATTACCGCATTCAGCGGCTGTCATTACCGCCACCGGGAACGACTGCTTGAGATCATCCGCGTCTGCACCGGCAATTTCGTCGATGTCGACCTCTGGCACAAATTCAACGACAAGGTCATGCGCGAATACACGGCCTCTCCCGGTCCGATCGGCATCAAGGGAATCAGCGGCAACGGTTTCAGCCGTGAACACCGCAAGGTTTTTGAAAGTTCGGAACACGAGTTCGAACCGTGGTTCCGGGAACAAGTCGGTGAAGAATTTTTCGCAAAATACCAACAAATCATCTCCGGTGCGGAGAATGCACCGGCCAATCAGAAAGGGTGAACTATGCTGTATCAGTACAATGTGCAAACAAATTCATTGGTCCGGGCCCTCGGCAAAGCCGACGCGGGCGGAGTGGGAACAAGGATTTCGAACGTGCCGGAGATTACGTTCTCCACCGTATCGGAGTGGACCGTGCAATTCTGTTCGGTCGCAAACGGCAGGATCGAAGCCGTCGACGTCAGCCAGGCGCAGACCTGGCGCGCCGCCGTCGATCACGACTACGCCCCCGAGACGGAACCGATGTGCCGGACCCTGAATGATCATATCGACCGCGGCGGTGCCGCCGACGGCAAAATCAAAGTACGCCTGAACGCCAATACCGCCGGATTTCGCGAAGCCATGAACGCTGTTCAATCCCGCGACGCCTGGTTCGAACTCTGGGGCCTCGACTCGCAGGGGGATGCAATCTACTATTGCAAATTCAAGATCAAAGCCCAAATGCCGCTTGATCCGACCTCCGGCGAAGAACCCGAAGAGCTCGAAAGCCTCTGGGCGGACCGCGCGTGGGTAACGTCACAACTTCAGAATATCGAAACGCCGGTATTGGGACTCGCCGAACTCTCCGACGTTTCCGGTACGGAAAGCGCCGCGAACGGTCAGGCTCTGCTCTTCGACTCCGCATCCGCGTCGTGGAAACCCGGCACCGTCGCCGTTGAACAGGAATCCTACACCGCCGGCGACGGAATCGCCATTAACGAACATGAAATCAGTGCCGATTCGACGTTGGCCCGGCAGTCGGCTGTCACTTCCGCCCTCGCGGGCAAAGTGGATAAGGTCAGCGGCAAGGGGTTGTCCGCAAATGACTACGACAATACGGCCAAGTCAAAAGTGGACAACTTGGCGGCGGTCGCGTCCTCGGGCAGTTACTCCGACCTCGCCGACAAGCCGTCGATTCCGGCCGCGCTGTCCGATCTCTCCGATGTCGGCGACCTGACCGGAACGGAAAACGCCCAGGTATTGCTGTATGATACCGCCTCCGGGCTCTGGAAACCGGGTTCGGTCAGTTCTTCCGGCGTTTCCCTGATCCCTGCGATTGCGGTCAGCGATCCCGATGCAGACACCATTCAGGTCCGTCCGGTCAACATTGACGCGGCGGGTGTCGCCACCTGGGCCGCCGCCGCCATAACCGCCTTTTACACGTGGCAGGTCGAGGACGAGTAATCGTCCCGGCCTCCGCCGTTTTTCACCACCTGCCGTCACAATCAGTTCAAAATACGAACAAGATTGCGAAAATATTGCGAAAATAATTGGCGAAATATTCTGTCAAGAGAGGAAAATAGAAAATAGGTGACATTTTCAGCAATTTTTCCACCAATTTCGATTGACAAAGCGCCAGTACGAATGTACGTTTTTAAAAATTATTTTTATGTAATAATCAACAAAAACAAAGAAAGGCAGGTAACAGTCAATGTATCCAATCGATTATGTATTGGTGGTAATTCCCTTGCTCATCGTTTTGTGGCTGGGAATCAGGACACAGCGTTACGTGAAAGGCGTTGCGGACTTCCTGACGGCGGGCCGCGTCGCGGGCCGTTATGTGGTGGCGGTAGCCAACGGTGAAGCCAGTATGGGGCTGATCAGCGTGGTCGCCATGTTCGAAATGTATTACACCTGCGGTTTCGGGGTTAGTTTCTGGAACCGGATTACCGGCCCGCTTGGACTGATCTTCGCCTTGACCGGCTTCTGTATTTACCGTTTCCGCGAAACCCGCGCCATGACCATGGGGCAGTTCCTCGAAATGCGCTACAGCAAGTCATTTCGTATTTTCGCCGCAATACTCCAGTCGATTTCCGGGGTTATCAACTATGCGATTTTCCCGGCGGTCGGCGCCCGTTTCCTGATTTACTTCCTGAACCTGCCGACTCATATCAACATTTGCGGCTGGATGTTCCCCACGGTGGCGCTGTGCATGATATTCTTCCTCGGGATCGCCGTTACGATCGTAATGTTCGGCGGCCAGGTTACAATCATGGTAACCGACTGTATTCAGGGGATTCTCAGTTATCCGATGTACGTGATCGTGGTAGGTTTCATTCTCTACAAATTCTCCTGGTCCCATGAAATGGCCCCGGCATTGCTGGATACCGACCCGGGCAAGAGTTTCTTGAACCCCTATGACGTAAAAGAACTCAGCAACTTCAACCTCTTTTACGTATTCGTCGGGGTTTTCAGTTCAATCTTCAATCGCATGTCATGGTCCGGCACCCAGGGCTACAATGCGGCGGCCGCCACCCCGCATGAACAGAAGATGGGGGGCCTTCTCGGTTCCTGGCGTTCCGGTTTCTCCGTGATGATGTATACGTTGCTGGCCATTGCCGCGTTTACCTATATGAATCAGGCCCACTTCAAAAAGCAGGCGGTAAACGTCAGTAAACAATTGACCCTCAAAACCATGTCGGACATCGTCCCCGAAAAAGCTTTCGAACAGACCCGTAAGGATATCGAGGAATATGTCAAAAACGGCACGGTCACTCCCGCGCTGGCCGCTACCGCCAAGGAAGCCGGTTACGACCTGTCCGATCCGGCAAAATCCAAAGCCTATCAGAACTCATACCGCCGCCGTCAGCTCCGCCTGCTCGGAGTACGGTATGAAGACCAGAATTCCCCCGAACTGGCGGCATTCCTCAAAGACGGCAAAATCAGTCCAAGCATCCGCAAGGCCGCCGAAAAAATCGGTTACAATATTGAAGATCCCGCTAAATCCACTACGGACAAACGGATATTCATGGCGGAAGCTTCGGAAATTTACCGTGACATCGCCAAGGCGGCCATCAATTCCACCGCCAAAGATACGCAGGAACTCGCGGAAGGAGACGCTCTCAAACGCGGCAACACGTTCAATACCATCTACAACCAAATGCTGGTGCCGATGGCCATCCGCGAAATGCTTCCGTGGGGTATTACCGGGATTTTCTGCGCGATCATGCTCTTCCTGCTGATCAGTACCGATACCACCTACATGCATTCGTGGGGCAGTATCATCGTGCAGGACGTGATCCTGCCGTTCCGCAAGACCGCGTTCAAGCCTGAAACTCAGCTCCGCCTGTTGCGCCTGATCATCGCGGGGGTGGCGGCGTTCGCCTTCTTCTTCTCGCTGTTCTTCGCGCAGGGCGACTTCATCCTGATGTTCTTCGCGATCACCGGGGCCATCTGGCTCGGCGGCGCGGGACCAGTCATCCTGTTCGGCCTTTATTGGAAACGGGGCACGACCGCGGGAGCTTTCGCGGCCCTGGCCAGCGGTTCCTCCATCGCGGTGGGGGGCATCCTGCTTCAGCAGTTCTGGGCTTCCCATGTCTACCCGATGCTCACGCGAATGAGTCTGGTCGACCCCATCTCCAACTTCCTGTCGGCAATCTCCAAGCCGTTGAACCCCTATATCGTATGGGAAACAACCCCGGAACGTTTCCCGATCAACTCACAGGAAATTTACTTCATCGCGATGATCACGGCGATCACGCTGTATATTGTCATTTCGCTGGCGACCAGCCGTACGCCGTTCAATATGGACCGGTTGCTGCATCGCGGCAAATACTGTACTGAAGGGAAAGAACTGGCCAAGCTTAAGCTCAGCATCAACAAGATCATCGGCATTGATTCCCAGTACTCGATCGGTGACAAGATCCTCGCCTGGTCAGTATTCATCTACTCGTTCATTTACGGGTTCGTGCTCTGCTTCCTGGTGGTGATTGTCTGGAACCTGATCTCGCCCTGGCCGAATGAATGGTGGGCGCATTACTTCTACATAACCAGTATCCTGGTGGCGGCCATTATCGGGGTCATCTCCACTGTTTGGTTTACCATCGGCGGTATCTGGGACCTCCGGCGGATGTTCCACCGGTTGTCTGTCCGCGATAGGGTCGACGTGCTCGACGACGGCCGCGTAATCGGTCACGTGTCAGCCGCCGACATGAAAAAGTTCGAGAAAGACGACGAAGAAAAAAACGAAGAATAAGCCGATAAAGGCTTGACATTTGCGGCATGCGGTGGAATTTTCCCTGCATGCCGTTTTCCCATTTTAACGACAAAAGATTTATGCGATACTGGCTGATCATTTTATGCATGTTCTGTTTCGGCGCCGCCGGAAGCGATGACTATGCCGGCGGCATGGCCCTGTTCCGTCAGGAGAAATACAGCGAAGCCCTGAAACAGCTCCAAAGCGCCCATCTGGCGGGCGAAGAACGCGCCGCCCTTCCGCTGGCCTACCTTTACGACAATGGACTTGGCACACCCCGGAATCTCCCGCTGGCGGTCAAATATTATGAATATGCGGCGCTTTCGGGCAATACCGCCGCCATGCGCCGGTTAAGCGAAATCCTTTTCACCCAACAAAAAAACGACCAGGCGGTGCAATGGCTTGAGCGCGCCGCGACAGCCGGCGACCTGCCCGCCATGAGAAAACTCGGCGCCTGGTATATGCGCCGCCGCAATTTCCAGCGGGCGCAACTATGGCTGGAAAAAGCCTCCGCGACTGGCGACGGGGAAGCCTGGCGGATGCTCGGCGAACTCTACATGCACCGGAATCAGGATGAGTCAGCCTTGAACGCCTTTAAAAAAGCCGTCAAAAACAACGACATCGCCGCCATGGAATCGCTCGGCAACCTGTATCTGCGCAGAAAAGAATTCATCCCCGCGCTGGAGTGGTTTGAACGCGCCGCCGCCGCCGGCAACCCGCAAGCCTTGACTTCGCTCGGCATGTTTTACCTGGACGGCAAAGGCGGCAAGGTCGATTATGCCAAAGCGCGCCTGTGGCTGGAAAAGGCGGAAAAATTCAACCTGTTCTCCCGTTACCGCCTGGCCCTGCTTTATTATGAAGGCAAGGGCGGTCCGCAGGATTACGAGAAGGCGCGGGTACTGCTGGAAAGCTGTGCCGGACAGGTTGACCTCGCCAAATATTATCTCGGTCTGATCTATTATTATGGGTACGGAATAAAACCGGATCTGGAAAAAGCACGTATCCTTTTTCAGCAGGCCACCGACCTCGGCTTACAGCCCGAAGCCGCCGACATGCTGCGCAAAATCCGGCAAAAGGAGGCTGCTGCCAATGAATAAACCGGAAGAACTGACGGCGTTGCTGGCGTCGTCCGAACGAATCGTCGCATTCACGGGCGCGGGGATTTCGACCCTGTCCGGAATTCCCGATTTCCGTGGAAAAGACGGGGTTTTCTCAAAAAAATTCAAGGGCTACGATGTGGAGGAAATCCACGAGATCAACTTTTTCAGGAAGCACCCGGAAATTTTTTACGAATACGCCAAAGATTTCATTTACAACCTCGCGGACCGGCAGCCGAATATCGTCCACAGTACGCTTGCGGAAATGCAGAAGCGGAAAAAACTCGGCACCATCTACACGCAGAATATCGACGGGCTTCACCAGCGCGCCGGCAGTCTGTGCGTTCGCGAATTCCACGGTTCCATGAATTCCCATCACTGCCTGAACTGCAATGCCGCATACGGTTACGCCGAAATCGTGCCGACCGTGAGAAACAATCAGGTTCCCTACTGCCGCAACTGCGGGGGATTAATCAAGCCGGACATCGTTTTCTTCGGCGAATGCCTGGACAATGAACTGCTTGATTCCGCCTTTATAGAAATGGAACAGGCCGAGCTGCTGCTGGTGTTGGGCAGCAGCCTGACGGTGCCGCCTGCGGCCAATCTGCCGATCGCCACCCATTACGGCGGCGGCAAAATCGTCATCGTCAACCGTCAGCCGACCATGCTAGACCGCTATGCGTTCCTGAAATTCGACGATTTAAAGGAAGTTTTCGCCGCCATCGAACAATGGCTGGCGCAGACGGCATGAAAAAAGCGGAGCCGCCTTCCGGCCGCCCCGCCCTGTTCCATTCCGGAATCCGGATCAGTGTTTATGTTCCGGGAAATAGCTGTGTTCGAATTCATGGAGGTTGGCGCGCATGGCCTCGGGAATTTGGGGATCAAGGGTCTGCTTGCACTTCATGGCCTGAACCAGAAGTTGATGCATCAACGTCAATTCCTTGATGTATTTCGGATAATTCTTATCGTCGGGCTTCACCGGAACCAGACGCTGGGTCATGAAGTACTGACTGACAATGTACTGAAACTGATCGGCATGATCGTCCTTGGTGGTGATCCACCGCACCAACTGGTTGTAATTGACCGGACTGGCTTTGGACAATTCGCCGATCTGGGCCATGCTTTTGGCAATGGTGGCGATGTGTTCGTACATCATCCGGACCCTGGCCTGATCATCATAAATGCCGCAGGGCACTTCACAATGCCCGAACGACTGCACGGAGACGGTCAGCAAAACCGCGACGGCGATAACGTGTTTGATCATTTTCTTACTCCTCTGTTTCGGTTATTTTTATCGGACAGCCGACGGCTGACGATAATGACTCCGGTCATAAGCACCCCGAAAAGTCCCAGCGCCACGAAAACCGTCAGAAATGCAATATTCCTGGCGTATTGCTCCTGGATTTTCAGGTCGTATCCCATCACCAGCGACCACTCGTTGGCCGCCAGCGGCGCATAGTACAGATTGCCCCGGCGCAATCCGAAAATAGGACGGGTAATCCGAACCATACCGGCGTGACCCGCCCCGATATCATGTCTGAACTGTTCCGCCAACTCGTTCGCATTTTCCTCAAAGGCGGCCGAATAAACGGTCTCGGTCATGGCTTTGGATATGTCGGGACTGGAAAGAAGGCGGCCGAACTTGGATACCATGAACATGTATTTGAAGCGATGCTCCTGCTGACCGTTCAAAAACCGCTGCAACTGGGTCAGGGTAACATCGGCGGTGGCCACCCCGATAAACTCTTTCCGCCCGTCCACCGTACGAAAAAGTGGCATGGAACAAGTGGTTATCAGGACATTTCCGATGCTGGTGGCGGAATACGGCTCGGACCAGATCGTTTCGCCCAGATACCGGGGAACGCAATACCATGGGAAGCGGGTGTACGGGCAATCTGAAAATTCATAAGTAGTCACCTTTACGCTGCTTCCGTCGAAACGAGCGCTGAACATGACGGGGGCGGGATGATCCGCCAGGACGCTGGGCTGCAGGGCCACGGCCATGGCGTAGATCCCCATCCGTTTTTCGCCGGCGGTTTTCAGGGTTTGCGCCAGCGTGGATTTGATGGCGTCCGAATTAAGGGTCGGCATATGTTCGAACGTCCGTCCGTTTTTCTCGGTCATGTCCTCAATCGCCTGAAGCCGTTTGTTGAGGTTGGCGGCGATGAGGAGACTGCTCTCGCGATTGCTCCGGTCCTGATAATCGGAAAGTTCCCGGGATGCCTTGATGCTGAAAAACGCCGATCCGGCCCCCAGCACAACGCCCAAAATCAAAGCGGAAACAACGATAAATATCTTGCGTTTATTCATTTCCGGCGGACTCCGGTTTGAATTTCCGGGAACTCAACGGTCCCCAATAGAACGCCCGATACGACGGGAGTTTACGGATCATGCCGTGCTTCAACATCAGTTTGGCGGTCCGGCTGAACGCCTCCTCGTCAAGAATTCCGGGCGAACGTTCCGACTGCGGCGCCAATACCACCTCGTCAAGCTTGCGGATCATCCAACGTTGAAGCGGCAGCGAAAATGAGGTGCCGGTCTGGCCGCAGACGCCCCGGACCACGGCAAGAGTTCGGGTTTCTTCCTGAAACGCCTGCTGCCAGCCGCGGACCGTGGCCAGGTTGAATTTGTACCAGAGGCTGCGGGCGTGGTTGTATTGGCTTTTCAGGCAGTAAATTCCGTCTTCGGGCAGATCGAGGCCCAGGTCTTTCAGGTTGAAAACCGTCAGTTCCTCCGGTTTGATGCCGCTCATCAGCAACAGAAAATATTCATGGTAATACATCATGACCGCGCCGTCAACGATCCCCCAGAGAAATACCTCATCAACACTCGGCGTATAAACGATGTCCACGTTCAGCTTGTATTCCTTGCGGATAATCTCGGTAATCAGCGCGGCATTGGCGGGCCATGAGGCCAGAACTTTCCCGTTCAGGTCCGCGATGCGGTGAATGCCGCGGTCGGCCCGGGTCACAATCATGACCGACGATTGCTGAAACATCTGTCCGATATTGATAATATCCGGGTCGCGGTCATGCATCACCAGCCCTTCCGGCAGGGTGGCAACAAGTATATCGGCCTCACCGTCCTGAAGCATTTTGACCATATCGCCCTCGGACGGACGGCGGCGGATTTCCACCTCCAGTCCCATATCGCGGTAAAATCCGAGCTCACGCGCCATATAGAAACCGGCAAATTGCGCCTGTTGTTTCCAGCTCGTCAGCAAAATGACTTTCTGCAAAGGTTTTTCCGCCCCCGTCAGCAGCACCGGCCAGACAAGCAGCAACGACAGCAGAGCCGCCATTAATTTCACATAAATGCCCATCTATCATTGACTCCTTATGCATTTCTCGACCGTTCAATATAATTCGATTTGGCGGGATTACAATAACTCTTTCTTTTTTTGCGTTTATGATTTGGCTTATTCCCCCCGAGAGAGTACATTATAACACTTGACTAAAATCACATGCGTAAGGAATATACATGAACGAACACAAAATGTCGATACCGAAACTTGAAGCACAGGCCCGCGCCTGCCGCGACGTCCTCCAGGAAGCCATGGAAGCGGTTTTCATCCATAAACGCCCCGCCGACCGGACGTTGAATACCTTTCTCCGCAACAACAAACAGTACGGCGCACGCGACCGGCGGCTGCTCAGCGAAGCGGTCTTTGCGGTTTTCCGCTGGTGGGGCGCCCTGCGTAAACTCTTCGACAAGGAAGAGCTTCAAATCATGGAAACCGAAGTTCCCGAGCTCTCCTACAACGGTGCCGCCGCACTGCTCCTCGCCGCCATGGTCATGGAAAAACGCGAACTCCCCGATGTAGCCGTCATCTGGATGCGCGAGCTCGGCTTGCATCGTGAAGAAATCAACGACCTCGTCGTAACCGGCAAAAGCGCCGACGGCCTCGACGGCTGGCGCATCCTCGGCATGGTCCGCGGAGCCCTGCGCCGCAAACCGGTCAAATCCCTGAAACTCACCCCCTTCGACCTGGTCCCCGAGTGGTTCCCGAAATACCTGCCGCCCGACGTCAAACCGGAACGATTGGCCCAGTGGTTCCAGCGCCGCTCCCCGATGTGGCTGCGTGTCCAGAACGGCGCCGACCCCGTCAGCCTGGCCGCCGAACTCAAGGATAAATACCAGCTCAATGTCAAAAATAACCCGGACACTCCCCCCAATGCACTGAATATCGCCCGTCCGCAGGTGAACCTGTACGGCATTGATGAGTACCGCAATGGCATGTTCGAAGTGCAAGACCTCGCTTCCCAGGCGATCGGCCTCGTCTGTGCCCCCCAGCCGGGCCAACGCTGGTGGGACGCCTGCGCCGGGGCCGGCGGCAAATCGCTACAGCTAGCCGACCTGATGAACCGCAAAGGCACGGTCGTCGCCACCGATGTCCGCTCTTATAAACTTGACGATTTGCGCACCCGCGCCCGCCGCGCGGGCTTCCCGAACATCGAATGCCGCGAGTGGAACGGCAAGGCGCTCCGCGCCAAGCATCAAGCCAATTATGACGGTGTATTGGTGGATGCCCCGTGCAGTTGCTCCGGCACCTGGCGACGCAATCCCGACGCCCGCTGGAGCACCGACGAAAGCGAAGTGGCTGAAATCAGCAAGCTCCAATTGGAAATCCTGACCCATGCCGCCGCCGGAGTCAAACCGGACGGCGTATTGGTCTACGCCACCTGTTCGATCTGCGAACCGGAGAACACCGGGGTCGTGGAAAAGTTCCTGGCGGAGAACACCGAATTCGAGTTGGAACCGTTCACCAATCCACTGAATGGCGAACCGTGTTCCGGCATGCTCCATATTTACCCGTGGGACGGCGACTGCGACGCCATGTTCGCCGCTCGCATGAGACGGAAAAACCAATGAAGATTGGTCGGACCTCTTTTGTACGACAAAAAATATAAAAGTATCTATTTTCAGGGTTTGAAAATTCGCAAATTTGTGATATTGTTCCAAATGGTATTTTATTTTCAAATAAGATTTTGAGTATATTCTAACGCCATATAAAACTGGAGGTTTAAACATGGCCAAAAAAATAACCATTGATGGGAATTACGCCGCTTCGTACGTAGCGTACGCTTTCAGCGAAGTAGCGGCTATTTACCCGATCACCCCGTCCTCGACGATGGGTGAGTATGCCGACACCTGGGCCAGCCAGGGTCAGGTAAATATGTTCGGCGACGTCGTAACCGTCACTGAAATGCAGTCCGAAGCCGGCGCCGCCGGTGCTGTCCACGGTTCGCTGAGCGCCGGTGCGTTCACCACCACCTATACCGCGTCGCAGGGCCTGCTGCTGATGATCCCGAATATGTACAAGATCGCCGGCGAAATGCTGCCGACCGTGTTCCATGTTTCCGCCCGCGCACTGGCCGCCCAATCCTTGTCGATCTTCGGCGACCACTCCGACGTCATGTCCTGTCGCGGCACCGGTTTCGCCATGACTTCCGCCGCTTCGATTCAGGAAACCCATGACATGGCACTGGTTGCCCACCTCGCCACGCTCGAAAGCGACGTTCCGTTCCTCAGCTTCTTCGACGGTTTCCGTACCTCCCACGAAATCCAGAAGATCGAAGTCCTCGACTACAGCGATATGAAAGCAATGGTCGATATGAAAAATATCGAACGCTTCCGCAACCGCGCTCTCCGTCCGGACGCCCCCTACGCCAAAATGGCCGCTCAGAACCCTGACGTCTATTTCCAGGGCCGCGAAACCACCAACAAACTTTACGAAGCCGTCCCCGGCATCGTCCAGAAATACATGGACATCGTTTCCGCCAAAACCGGCCGTCCGCTCCACCTCTTCGACTATGTGGGAGCCCCGGATGCCGACAAGGTGATCATCGCCATGGGTTCCGGCTGCGAAACCATCGAAGAAACCATCGCCATGCTGAACGCCAAAGGCGCCAAGCTCGGCTTGATCAAAGTCCGCCTCTATCGTCCGTTCTCCGTGGACGCCCTGATCAAGGCCATTCCAGCCAGCGTCAAAAAGATCGCCGTTCTCGACCGTCTGAAAGAACCCGGCGCCCTCGGCGAACCCCTCTACGTTGATGTCAAGGCCGCCCTGGCTGATAAAGGCATCATCGTCATCGGCGGCCGCTACGGCCTGGCCAGCAAGGAATTCACTCCGCCGATGGTCAGCGCCGTCTACAAGCACCTCGACGGAAAATGCACCACCAACTTCACCGTCGGCATCAACGACGATGTGTCCAACCTCTCGCTGCCGATCAACGACCAGCTCACGATCGAACAGGAAGGGCTGACCGAATGCATGTTCTGGGGTCTCGGCGCCGACGGTACCGTCGGTTCGAACAAAAACTCCATCAAAATCATCGGCGACAACACCGACAAATTCGTTCAGGCGTACTTCGAATACGACTCCAAGAAGTCCGGCGGGATCACCATTTCCCACCTGCGTTTCGGCGATAAGCCGATCACGTCGCAGTACACCGTTACCACTCCGCACTTTGTGGCCTGCCACAATCCGGCCTATATCGGCCGTTATGATATGCTCAACGGCATCCGCGAGGGCGGCACGTTCCTGCTGAACACCGAAACTCCGACCGACAAAGTCTTCGCCAGTTTCACCCGCGACATGCAGGAAACCATCATCAAGAAGAAGATCAAAGTTTATGCCATCGACGCGCTGAAGATTTCGATGGACGCCGGCCTCGGCGCCCGTATCAACACCGTCATGCAGGTCTGCTTCTTCGCCCTGGCCAAAATCATTCCGCAGGAACAGGCCATCGGCTACATCAAGAAAGCCATCGAAAAGACCTTCAAGAAGAAAGGCGATGAAGTCGTTGCCAAAAATATCACCTGCGTGGACAACGCCCTGGCCAACCTGAAGGCCGTTCCGGTTCCGGCTGAAATCACCGAATCCTTCACGCCGCCCGCGCTGATCGCCGACAACGCCGGTGAATTCGCCGTCAAACTGATGAAGCCGATCCTGCATCAGAAGGGCAACGAAATCCCGGTTTCCGCCATGAGCTACGACGGCTCCATGCCGATCGGCACCTCCCGGCTGGAAAAACGCGGTATCGCCCCGATGGTCCCGAAATGGCATTCCGACCGCTGTATCCAGTGCAATCAGTGCGTGATGGCCTGTCCGCACGCCGTGATCCGCGCCAAGCAGATCGCTCCGGCTGATCTGGAAGGCAAACCGGCCACGTTCGAAACCGTTCTTTCCAAGACCAAGAACGAACGCGACCTCCAGTACCGCATCCAGGTCTATATCGAAGACTGCACCGGCTGCGGCGTCTGTATCGAAACCTGCCCGGCCAAGGAAAAGGCCCTGACCTTCGAACATCTGGTCGACGCCCGCAAGGAAGGCCAGGATGACAACTACAAATTCTTCGAAAAACTCCCGGACAACGTGATCGACGGCGCTTCGATCGACACCGTCAAAGGTTCACAGTTCCTGATGCCGTACTTCGAATTCAGCGGCGCTTGCGCCGGCTGCGGCGAAACCCCGTATGTCAAGCTGGTTTCCCAGCTCTACGGCAATCGCATGATCGTGGCGAACGCCACCGGCTGTTCCTCGATCTACGGCGGTTCTTTCCCGTCCCTGCCCTACTGCAAGGATAAGGAAGGACGCGGTCCGGCCTGGGCCAACTCCCTCTTCGAAGACAACGCCGAATACGGTTACGGCATGCGTGTCGCCGTGGATAAAAACCGCGAACAGCTCCGCAGAAATGTGGAAAAAGCCCTCGCGATCGGCATCCCCTGCGAAGACATGACCAATGCCCTTAAGAAAGCGCTTGAAAACTGGACCAGCACCGATGCTGACGCCATCAAGCTTCAGAACGAAATCGGCGCCATGCTCCCGACGGCGGTGGAAAAATCCGAAGGCGAACTCAAGGAAGTCTTCCGCAAGATCGCTGAACTTAAGGATTACTTCGTTGATAAATCCGTCTGGATCATCGGCGGTGACGGCTGGGCCTACGACATTGGTTACGGCGGCCTCGACCACGTGGTCGCGCAGAACCGCAACGTCAATATCCTGGTGCTGGACACCGAAGTGTACTCCAATACCGGCGGTCAGGCCTCCAAGTCCACCCCGATCGGCGCGGTGGCGCTCTTCGCCAACTCCGGTATGCGTTTGACCAAGAAAAACCTCGGTTTCATGTGCATGAGTTACGGCAACGTTTACGTCGCCTCCATCAGCATGGGTGCGAACCGCATGCAGGCGCTGAAAGCCATCCGCGAAGCGGAAGCCCATCCGGGACCGTCCATCGTCATGGCCTACTCGCCGTGTATCGCTCACGGTATCAAGGGCGATATGATGATGAGCCAGGTCGAAGCCAAGCGCGCCGTCGAAGCCGGCTACTGGCCGCTGTACCGCTACAATCCGCTGGCGGAAAAGCCGTTCGCCTGGGAAACCAAGGCCCCGACGGCCAACTTCATGGACTTCATCAAGAGCGAACGCCGTTATGCCACGCTCCAGAAGACCGCGCCGAAGGACGCCGAAGCCATATACGAACTGGCGGACAAAGACGCCCAGCGCCGTATGGCCTTCTACCAGAAGCTCGGCGAAATCATGTAATTCCGATTACATCGAAATCCCAAATCCCGACCGGAGTTTTCCGGCCGGGATTTTTTTGTTCCAATTTGCCCTTCCGAACGGCAGGGCCTGACATTTTCCGAATTTAAGTTCATCTTTTTCGGTTTCACAGTTGATTTTCGGCGAAATCGATATACTTATAATAAAACAGTAACACCGAGGTTTGCATGATGAAACTTTTTTATTCCCTGCTGACAGGGATTGTGCTGGCGGTAATCGCCGGCGGCTGCAGTATGGAGCCGAAAAAAATGCCCTGTACCGATATCGACGTCCTGACCAAATTCGAACGCGAAATTTATGTGCTGAAAACCCGCGCCCTGCCCCCGGAGTCCGAACCGAAATTCCGCGCCGCCCGGATTCTTTACCAGAACGTTGACTTCACGTTTGCCCGCGATACCGATATACTGGCAAAGATTTTCGGTGCTCAGGACGCCCACCGCGGCAAGGTTCTGGGCAATGACACCATTGTTTTCCAATACGTCTGGAACAACGAATATGTGCGTTTTGCTTTTATGGGTGTCGGCAATGTCATCACCGGCTGCGAAGTGAAGATGGACACGTATAAGAAGTGATATGATTGTTTTCGACGATGAGTATTACATGCGCCGGGCGCTGGCCGAGGCCGAACACGCCGCCGAAGAAGGCGAGGTTCCGGTCGGTGCGGTAGCCGTTCACGACGGCAAAATCATCGCGCGCGCCTGGAATCAGGTGGAGAAGCTGAAAGACGCCACCGCCCATGCCGAAATCCTCGCGTTAACGCAAGCTTCGGCCATGCTCGGCGACTGGCGGCTCGAAGAAGTCGATCTCTATGTAACCAAGGAGCCTTGCGCCATGTGCGCGGGGGCGTTGGTCAACTGCCGGTTGCGGCGTCTGATTTTCGGCATGGCGGATTCCCGTTCGGGGGCCGCGGGGTCGGCGATGGATATTACCGGGTTCCCCGGAATGTTGCACCAAGTGCAAGTGACCTCCGGCGTGCTGGAGGAGGAATGCAAGGCGCTGATGCAGGAATTCTTCAAAGAAGTACGCCGACGCCCGAAGAAAAAATGCTGAGCCGACATCCGGTCCGGGAGATGGGGTGGGGAAAAGATAGCGGTTAACCCCCAAAAGCTGAATCACTTGAAGCGGGAAGCACCCTTGATGCATTTTTTATAAAACTTTAGCGTCACAGGCATGAAGATTAACTCTTGGAGAAACAACTATTTTGATAGCTGTTTCAGGGGCTTTATTTTCAATAATATCACATAATAATTTAGTTCCGTTATATGCCATTTCGGTAAGTGGGAAAGTCATGATAATGGACTCTAAAATCATATTGAAATATTCATAGCCCCGAGCAGTAACAATCACGATTTTAGAGCATTTTTCCAGCCCGTATATAGCCAAAAGCGTTGTTTCTAAATTACGTGCGACTCGATTATCAAAACAAAAAATGGTATCGAACGGAATTTGGTCCGTATTGAAATTGTGCATAAAATATTGAAAAGCCCCAGTCATTTTCCCCTCACCATGCATAATAAGATCCGGGGCTATGTGCATACCATTTTCTTCAAGTGCAACTTTCAGATATGACAAACAGATTTTTCCGAAATTTTCCTCCACTTCATCGTAATAGGCAATTCGGGAACAGTTTCGGCCTTTGATGGCTTCAACAACTTTGCTAATGCCGGCGCGTAAATCAGCTTCTACCACAAAATTATTTTCAGCTATTTCATTATTGTAATTTCCCAGCAGGACGAAAGGAATGCCATGTTTTCTTAACAAATTGGTCGTCTCTACCCCTAAGTCTCCTGAAATTACAGCTCCGTCAATTCGTTTGTCTCGAAGAATCGTCGGCAACTCAACGACACGCCGTTCTTCGCCAGTGAGCTTTACCAATACTAAATACAAGTTATTTTCTTTAACCGCAGTGGCAATTCCGTCAATCAGTCGGGCATAAGCCGGATCGGAAAAATCAAGCTTAACCATGATAAATGCAATATTGCGAGATCTGATAGAGTTGCTTTTGCGTACAAGATCCTGGATACTCCAATTTAACTGGTAACCAAGTTCCTCGCAACAGTCAAGTATCTTATTTTTTATTTTTTCGGATACTCCGCCTTTATTGTTCAGCGCCTTGGAGACCGTAGCCTTGGTGACGCCAACCCTTTCAGCGATATCTTTCATTGTTACGTTCATATGATCAGCCTGTTTAGTTATATATAAGCTAACAATACATCGTTAACAAAATAAATGCAAGTCGCATGGAAACTTTTGACGAAACTTGTTACTATATTTTACATTTTTCATGTCTGATACATATTTCCCCGGTATTTATACATAAAATCATCCGTGGCGCTTACTGGAAGGGGGATTATCTGTTTTGAATTTCATTTTTCAGTTCAGCCGGTATCAGCAGGTTATTCTTGTTATTGGCGACATAAGGAGGAACATTCAACAAGTTTTGTATTCCCTGGGTTTATCCCAGCCGAGGGCTTTGAGTTTGAAATAAAGGTTGTTGCGTACGTACAGGGTTTTTATACCTTTGGGAACATAGAAATATCCCGGCGCAAAATACTGGTTAAAACAGGAGGCCGCATCAGACTGTTCGTATACGTTTTTTACTGGTGGAGAGAAAACCGGGTAGTACCTGTTTTGAGCGTCTTTTACACTTAAATGGTAAAGTCCTGGCTGTGGTTTAAGTTTTATAATATTGAGGTCGCGGTCAGGCGTATCATACTGAGTGACATCTTTTGAAAATTTTGTTGAAAATGCGTTCATGTTGCTGAAGCGTTGGCGAGGCATCGCAACCCGATATGCAAAGAAAACGGCTTCATTTTTGGCGGCTCTGCATATCCGGTGCATGGGCCGTTTGGGCTAAAATATTATGACGACACAATCTAGCCCCATGACACAATTTATCAGTAAAAACAAATACAGATATTTTGACCTCATTTCAGAACCTCTATTTTAGTTTTTTCCAGAATTTACGACAAAAATCCTTCGTCATATCTTCAATTTCATTACAGGCGGGAGCTTTTCGGGAAAAATTTTTTGATCGAACCTTTTTCCACGGAAAAATCAAGGACACAACGGTATTTTGCCCTGGGATTAAGAGAAAATTTGGACGAATTGAAACCGCGCATGAATATATGCCCGAAAATCATGGCGGTTACCGCTTCACATTTTCCTTCAGATTCTATTTTAAAATGAAAATTCTTGTCCGAACAACCGAAGAGTTGACTTGCTGACCCGCAGGGAAATGACTTGACAAAACGCTGTCCGAAACATTCCGATTTAATCACCACGACCTTCTCCTGATTTTTGTCCGGGTATAGAATCGAATAATCCAATTCTCTTTTGTCCGGTGCGGGAACGGAAAAAGCATTGAAAAATTCCAATTGGAGATTATGAATCGGACTATCCGAAACATTTTCAACTTCTATATTTATTTTTAACTCATAGCCGCTCAGTATTATTTCCTTGCGGAGCCGCAAACCGGCTGCCTGCCTGAAAAACATAATACTGTTTTCGGATTCTTTTTTGCATTTATAATCATCAGAATGAAAAGGTTCCAGAAAATTAGAAAAAACCCCGGAGAGCATATCAGTGATCGTTCCATGCTTCAGCCAGATGCACATCCCATTTTGAGCCAGTATATTCCTGCCGTTGTCTATCGCCAGTGATTTTATATCACCGTTTTTACCGAATTCAATCGCCAAATGATTGTTGTTTATTCCTGATATGATAAATATCCGACCCACCATAAAAACTTATTTACTCAACTTGTTAATCATTGTAACGCGAACAAGCGTTTTTGTCAATCCCTAAATTTAAAAAATGTAATTATATTACTGCTAATACCTCGAAAAAAGGTCAATTGAAAACGCACATTTGTCGGATTTAATACACCTCCCCGTCTTTGCCAAACTAAATGTACTGAATGGTTTGAAAGGAAGCGTATTTACTTTTTCAGATGGCAAACACTCTTTTTTGAATAAAAAGCAGCGCAGGGGTATTGACAAAATAAGACGGGCATGTATACTAATTGCAGTAATCGATTACTGCACCAAATAAAGAAAGAAAATATTCACTATTACCGGATACCGGATCCAGGATCCAGCATAAACGGTAAAATCATCCTGGTCGTATATTATTAAAAGGAAAAAGTAAGAATGAATACAGAAAAATTCGCTGTGGTTTCGGCCGAACGGTTGCGGCATGACTTGTTTCACCTCTGCCGAAATCCGTTTCCCTTTCGTACGGTATCCTATACCCGGCCCTGGTCCGACAAGAATTCTCTTGACGAAACGGATGACTTCATTGCCGGAGAAATGAGTAAATATCCGGTCCAAGTCGCGTTGCAGCCCAACCGGATTAAGCCTTTCCGTTGCGACAGTACCAAACCGTTGCATCACTGGTATTCAGCCCCCCGGGAATCCGATCCCTGGTACAACGCCAATAATATTGAGATCGTCCTGCCGGGAACGACCGATGCGGAAGAAGTCATCCAGTTGGTTTCGCATAAGGATTCCATGAGCTGGATCAACTCGCCGGGGGCGCATGACAACGCAGTCGGAACAGTCGTGAATATGGAATTGGTCAGGGTCCTATCGGCCCTGCCGCGCCGCCGTACGATCCGCGTCTTGTTCTGCAACGAAGAACATACCCCGTGGCACAGCGCCTCTTATGCGAACGCGGCGAAGGCGCGCGGCGACCGGATTATCGCAGTCATGAATCAGGATTCCATCTGCGGAAAGTCCGATGAAGATGCCGCGGCCGGAATAAAAACCAATGTCGCCTGCTACAGCACGCCGGAAGGAAAGAAACTGGCTGAATTCCTGGTCGGAGAAGCCGCCGCATACCGACTGCCGCTGCAGGTCCGGGCGGCGAAAAAAGAGATTGTCGGCGACGATGACGGCAGTTTTATCAAAGCCGGTTTTGCCCGGACAATCATGAACCTCGGCTCCTGGCCTTATGCGGATCCGCAGTACCATTTGCCGGGCGACATCCCGGAGCGGGTCGATATAGAAAACCTCAAACTGGTTGCGCAACTGCTTCTGGCTGCGATCCTGGACTTGGATGAAAAAGGTGAATCCGTATTTGACAGCATAAAATAATTTACCGTCTCCGGCTGCCGGAAAACGTCGTGACGATATCAAACTCAATAAATAAAAACGAGGCAGGGCATGAAATTTTTTGATGCCAATATTCTTGGAAAAACATGAGTGGGTTCAACAACTCCGGCACCAGTAATTGAGTAGATAGAGGATTTATATGGTACTGGGAGTAATTTTCGGTTTATTTTCCGCGCTAAGCCAGTGTTTTGCATATATTTGTTCCAAAAAATACATTCATAAGGACGGTACTCCGTTTCAGTTATTGATCGCGTCACACCTGATTATCGGAGGTTTCGCAGCGTTGTGTCTCGGCATATTGCTGCTGAAAAATGATCTGCCGCCATTTAAGAATTATTGGGTGGAACTGCTGAAAGTCACCGGATTCAATATCGTCGGGCAGATGAGTTTTTTTCTGGTTATCGGCAAGACGGAGGCGTCGCGCGTTGCACCGTTGCTGGGCTTAAAAATACTATTTATCGCGTTGTTCGGCATTCTGTTTATGAAACTGCATTTGGGACTATGGCAATGGGCGGCAATCATCATTTGTTGCGTCGGGGCCATGCTTTCCAACTGGTCCGGCAAAAGCATTCCGCCGGCGGGAGCGCTATGGCTGTCGGCGACCGTCATCAGTTATTCTTTGACCGATATCAGTATTAAGCAGTTGATAAACGGTATTGAAAACGCCGGCACCAAAGGGCTCCCGGCGTTTTTCCTCGCTGGTGGTCTGACCTATTTTTATCTGGGGATATTTTCATTATTGGTGATGAGCGCCGGCCGCTCGGTAAAACTGAAACATTTGAAACCGGCCCTGCCTTTTGCCGTTTGTTGGTTCGGGGCAATGTTGCTTTTGTTCATTTGCTTCGGCCTGATCGGGCCATTGTTGGGAAATATCGTTCAGTCCGGACGGGGGATTCTCTCCGTAATTATCGGCGCGGCATTGGCCGGATTCGGATGGACGGAATATGAAGAAAAACTGCCGCGGCGAATTTTCCTTTGGCGTCTGACGGCGGCATTGCTGATAACCGTTTCGATCGTCATGTTCGTCCTGGCGAAAGGTTAAGGTGAAACAGCGCGTTTGTCGGATTTAATGCACTTCCCTGTCTTTACCAAACTAAATGCACTGAATGGGTTGAAAGGAAGCGTATTTACGTTTTCAAATCTCAAACACTCTTTTTTGGATAAAAAGCAGCGCAGGGGTATTGACAAAATAAAACGGGCATGTATACTAATTGCAGTAATCGATTACTGCATCAAATAAAAGTAAAGAATATATTCACTATTACCGGATACAGGATTCAGCATAAATGAAAGTAACTCTGAAAGATATCGCCAAAGCCGCCGGTGTTTATCCCACCGCGGTTTCGGCGGTGCTTAACAATAAAAGCTATACCCGCATCTCGCAGGAGCGCCGGGACCATATCCGCCGGGTGGCCGAAGAACTCGGCTATCGCCCGGACTTTCAGGCGTCCTGCCTCCGCCGGGGCAAAAAGGCCACAGTGGGCGTTTTTTTGCCGGAATGGCGCGATGTGCTGCTGCTTGAGTTGATCACCGGCCTTTCAGCGGGCTCCAACCGCAGTGGAATTCCCCTGACTTATAATTTTGGTATGACCAAAAATTCCTATTTCAAATTCATCGAATCCATGGCTACTTACCGCCACAGCGCCATCATCAGCTATGTTCCGTTCTGGGACGACGGCTACCGCGATATTCTCAAGCGACTGGAGCAATACATCGGTGACGGCGGCAAAGTCATTTCCCTGAACACCCTGAACTGGCCCATGATCCGGAGCATTACCTTGGATATTGACGAAGCCACCGGCGGCCGCCTTGCCGCCGAGTACCTCCTGAAGCAGAATTGCGCCAGTCTCGCAACCCTGTCCCTCGCCACCGTCAACAGCCAGATCCGTTCCAATGCGTTTCAGGAAAGCACGGCCAATTCCGATTTGCCGCTTAAAATGCTGGCTATTCCTACCGACAGCCTGCATATCCGCAAATTCATTCCGGCGATCGACCGGATTATCGACGAATGCCCCCGCCCGGTCGGAATTTTCTGTGTCAACGGCCAGGATATCAGCAGTTACATTATTGCCCGCTGCCTTGAACGCGGATTGAAATACCGCAAGGACCTTCATCTCATCAGCTACGACCATGGGCCCAGAACCGGTGATTATTTCGATATTCCGCGCATCATTCAGCCTTTCCGCGAACTGGGTGAGCTGGCGATGGACAAATTGGAAAACCTGCTGGCCGAGAAAGAAGCAAATTCGGAGATATTGAAACCGACCTTACAATTTCACACAGGTGATGAAGAATGACGCAGGAGAATGTATGCGATTTCGAAGCCATTGGCGACGGTATCAACAAAGATACTGCCGCGCTCCAGGCGGCCATCGACGCGATTGACTTTGACAGAGGATGCCTGACGGGCCCCTGGAAACCGGCGCCTACCGCAGTAAATGTATCATTCGCGACGGCAAATTGCTTGTCCCCGAATACAATCAGGAACCAACAATAAAGGAAAATCAACAATGAAAAAGTCAAAAAAATTCACACTTATCGAACTCCTGGTAGTAATAGCGATCATAGCCATTTTGGCAGCGATGCTGCTCCCCGCCCTGAACTCCGCCAGAAATAAGTCTAAAAACACCAAATGTCTGAATAATCTCAAGCAACTGGGGACTATAACGTCCATGTATTTCAATGACTGGAACGAGCGCTTCGGACCGGTTTATGTTTCCACATCGACAGGCCCCGCCTGGGGCTCAATCATGGTCAAAGCCAAATACCTCGACAACACCGATATACTCCTGTGCCCCACTTTTCCCGGCAATAACATGTACAGTTGGGGCTTCTATTTCACGTGCACCTACGGAATGCTTTTCACAAACCTGACTGATGACAACAGCTGCATCAACCTGAAAACTATCCAGAACAAAAAATATAATTTCAGCGCGACCGCGTTGATTGCCGACAGCGGAATCGTAAATACCGAGTCCATGTCTCATGTCATATACAATTGGCAGAGCAGCGGAAACCAGGCCATGCGCCAGCGCCACGACGGAAACCGCTGCAATATTGCCTTTTTCGATGGTCACACGGAATCCCGCGGTTATCGTGAGCTCGGCCTAAATAGATTGGCTTCGCCAATGTATCACACCATCGCCCAAGACGGTAAAACCATCCTGGCCGTATATTATTAAGAGGAAGGAAATAGAAATGAATAAACGGTTACCTGTGCTGCTCGTCCTACTTTTCAATTTACAGATTTTCGCTCAAATCAATCAACTTCCAAATCCCGGTTTTGAAAAAATCGACCAGACAGGGAAACTGCCGCTCCAATGGTTCGTGAACCGTTCCGGCGCGGAAGGCACCGCAGTGGCAGACAACCTGAATGCGGCTGAAGGTAAATCTTCCGTCCGTATGCAGCAAACGTCCGAAAAAGGCTGGATGGCCCTGATCGCCCAAATCGATCTGCCCAGGCCGACAACGTCCGAATGTCCCATAACTGTAAGCGTGCAGGTCAATGCCAACCAACTGGCCCAGGGGATGCTGGTCATTACCGCCGGGACCAAAGAACAACCGCAAAAGCAGTGGGAGCGGGCCGCATTCTGGTTCGGGAACTTCGGCTGGAAAACATTCCAGAAAAAAATGATTCTCAAAGCAGGGGTAAACCATATTGTTTTTTCGATCCGCACCAGCGGCAAAGGCATGATGTGGGTGGACGACGCCTCCTTCACATTTGACGATGAAACGCCCAAGACCGAATACGAAAATCTACTGGTCAACGGTGATTTGAGCGGTCCGCCCCAGGCGGCTACCGGACTGCCGAAAGGCTGGCACCATAATTCGATTGATACGCTTGAGGCCATCGGAAACGCCTCCTGGAGCAAGGACGGCCGGCAGACTCCCGGCTCCCTGCGGCTGCAATGGCAAAGTGGAGCCCAGACATTCGGGGCCGAAGCCGAACTCAAAGAAAAAATCAAACCGTCATGCGCTTACGAGGCTTCGGCTTTGGTCAAAACAGCCGCCGACGGCAAGGCCATGTTCGGTATTGTACTGCTGGATGCCACCGGCAATACAATCAGCAAAATTTTTTCCCCCGGTGTTACCGCCGTCGACTGGCAAACTATGAAGTTCGAGTTCACCACGCCCCCGGACGCGGCCGGCATCCGCTTTTCCTGCTTCTCGGGCGCTACCGGCGCGGTACAGTTTGACGCCGTCGCCCTCAGGGAAACCGGCAAAAAGGTCGAGGAACAAGCCCTGCCGCTGGAAGCCCGTTGTTTTCCGGTAGAATGGAATGCGGATTATACCGGCGGCAAACTGGAGTTCAATACCTTTACCGATGCTCCGATTCCCCTGGCATTTCATTTCCGCGGCAACACCAAAGAGCTGAAAAACCCCGCGTTAGTTGTTGATTTCCCCGTTCAGGTAAAAATGGTCGAAGCCTACCCGACTCACGCCGGCTGGTACGGCGAGGAAAAATTCACCGCAGAACCAATCACCCGACCGGAGGGCTCATACGTCCGCTACCGCTTTGTGCCCAAAGCCTTTTCGATACTGACCCCGACTTATACCTACGAGCGTAAAATCGCCATGCTGCTGATGCCGGCAAATGAAACCGGAGCCGCTAATCAATCATACCCGATTTTCTGGCATCTGGAAAATAACGGACAGAAAAACCGCGAAAAAACTTTCAACGTCAATTTTCTCCCTCCCCTGCCCGAGCGGGAACTGCCGAAAAATTTCCATATTGTCCGTTGGGAATCTATGGATTACCAGATTCCGCGCAACGAGTGGTTTGAAAAATCGTTGTCGGTACTGGAACGCGCGGGCATCAAGTTCCATTCTGTGACCTCGAAATTTGCCCGGGGCGAGGAATTGCGGAAAATCCTGAAAAGCCGCAATTGGAATTTCAATTATTCCCTTATCGAATATCTCTATATCAAATATAACAACCCGGAAATGCTCAAAGCCCTGGGTGACCGTATCGAATACGTTGTACGAGATAACGGTCAGCCCAACAAGGAATTGTTCTGCCCGGATTATGTTGTCGACGACCCGGAATATATTCGCCTTTTCAATGAGAGTTTCGCCAAAAGCCTGAAAGCGCGCGGCGTGCAAAGCGGAGAATGGGTGGCCCTGGATCTGGAGCCGTTCGGCACCATGCAGTGGTGTTTTTGCGAACGCTGCCGCCGCAAATTCGCCGCGCAATTTAATATTGTCCCTGTTCCCGATACGAAAACCATCAAAGAAAAATACAGCACCGAATGGGTTCAATTCCGCTGTGAAAACACCGCCCTCCAAGTCAAACACTATGCCGATGTGATCCGAAACACCATTCCCGGGGCAGTCGTCGTCGATTATGACTATATTGTGGATTATTCCAAGCCGAATTACCGGAGCGCGTACTCACACGTGGCCAAGGACCCGGAACTGAACGAGCAGTATATCGACCAGCACCTGAACAGCTATTATCACACCATTGACAAGCGCGCGTTTGACATGATGAAAATCAACATCCGCCATTTGAAGAAACCCTACATGCCGGTTATCGCCGTCAGTGGTATCGATTATCTGGTAGCAAGCGAAGTCATGGTGCCCGCGCAGGTACGGCTGATGATGCTGGCGGCGGCGGTCAACGGGTGCAACGGCACCGCCATATACCCCGGGATCCATCTCGACGGCAAATTCCTGCGGGTTTTCAATGAAACCCTTGCAGAAGTGACTGCGCTGCAGCGTTTCTTTGTCAATGCAAAAACGGACGCGCCGGATATTGCCGCCAATGCACGGCATTACCGCGAAAATATTATCGAAACAAACGGTGCTGCGCAAACCCTTCGCTTTCCGATCTGGACCAATTATTTCGCGTCTTCCGCCATTCCACTCAAACAGGAACGACTGGTCAGCCTTTTCAATTATCACCCGAAGGAAACCATGTTTATCGATGTCACGGCCGATCTCGGCAATGGCGAATATATGGTATTTGACCCGATCAGCCGAAAGTTGATCATCCCGAAACCCGGACAAAAAACCTGGACATCCGTTGAACTGAAGAAGGGTATCCTGATGGAAGTTAACCCCTTCGATGCCCGGTTCCTCGTTATCCGTCCGGCAACCCAGGACGACCTGGAGCTGCCTGTGGGCTCCACGCAACCAGCCATTGAGACAAAATTCCGGCAGGCCAAAAAGAATTTCGGTACGGCCGATATGGTCAAACCCGTTAAATCCGAAAATCTGGAAATCAAGGTCACGGACGCCGACAACGATGGTGCGCCGGAGCTGGAACTGCATTCCCCCGGTCAGATGCTGCGGATTGATTTTTCGCACGGCGGCTCCATTACCGAATGGCTGGTCAATGGGGCCTCCGTATCGACCGGGGGCCAAATCCTGTTCTCGG
>CALABZ010000128.1 GCA_937888615.1 uncultured Lentisphaeria bacterium
AAACTACGTAAATTCAGCAGAACTTTCTATATCAATATTAAAAGTAATTTAGACAGTAAGGAAACGATATAATGCATAAGTCAAAAGAACAAGGCATAGCCCTTCTTTATGTGCTTGCCATCCTTGCTTTGCTAATTGCCATGGGATTGGCATTCATGAATTCCTCAATTTTCGATCAAAAGGCTTCCGCTCTTAATGCAGCCAGCGCCTTGGCAGATCAGTTGGCATTGTCCACAATAGACGGAGTTATTCGGGGCATTCAGGACAAATCGACCGCAATAGATACAACCACATATTCTTACAGTAAAAATGCAAGCAGTCCATCGCGAGATGGTTTAAAAGCATTCCAGACAGTTGACTATTATAATGGAACGACTCCGGTATATCTTTTCGAATGGGATTCCTCAAACCCAAAGATGAAAAGTGCTTCAGACAATGTCCAATGGAATTTGCATCCTATTAACATAAATAGTTCTACCGATCGGATAATCGGACGAACTGCCTATATCCTGATCCCTCCTCTTTCCGATGGAGGACAAATTAATCCCAGCGATTTGATTCAAAAAAATGCGAATGAAGCTATACGCCCGGAAAAACGTCGCGGGGTCTTTACTTATGAAATGAATGCTCAGGATATCAATGCCACCAATATCCTTTTTAATTCAACAACGGCTAAATATCTTAATTATATTACGAATGATGCGGCAAATGCACCTGGTCTCATGCCGGAAAGCGGTTGGCATTCTCTTGATGAATTTGAAAAGGCCATGAAATCAGAAGGTATTATTACTGCCGGTAATCTTAAAAACGCCAAAGAGGACATACAACGGCTTTTTTCGTTTGAGACCATTAGAAATGCAGAAAAATACATCATGAAGAATAGTAATATTTCAACTACATATGAGGATTTAAAAAATAATCAGGCCGATGTCCATCGCTTTTATTTGCCGGGGTTTGTTGATCCCAGCCAAGATGGAATTGGAACCAGTGCAATATTGTCAGATGCGAATTTGAACCGTTGGGAAAAAACGGATACCCGATTTGTGGATAGCTACATACTATTGGATCCGGCGTTTGAAGGAAAACCCTCGCTTGATCTCCTTAACCTCCAATCAGATTACCGTTGGAAAGACGATCATGGAGTCGTCCCCCAAAGCGCAGATGATCCTGTTTTTGGAGCCGGCATTCCGTGGCTTGCCGCATTTGGTTATAAGACAGATGGAACAGTAGATAGCAACCTTAAGGGAACTTTCAGCAATGTGGTAGATCGCCGTCGTCAGATTGCCGCGAACCTGAAAGATTATTCTGACAGTGATAATGCTCCAACCTCTGATGTTTTGCCGGAAGATTGGAGTTTAACTGATAGCGCAAAAGTTCCCACATATACCGGCAATGAAAAGACCCCATATTTGAATGAATTCGAAATATCAACGTCATTTTTAATCAGGGCCTATGAGGATACAGGAGAAAATTATGTTGAAGGAACCGGCGAAATTGATTTAAGTTCTGAAATTATTCATATGTATGAGGGATTGGCCAGCAGTGGAGCTACAGTTCGCCTGCTGTTTTCCATATCTGACCCCAAAATAACAATCGGGTGGGATAATAATACCCCAACGCCCTATAGTTTTCTGGTAAATTCCAGCACCTGTACATCTGTCGCAGGAGGCCAATATACCGTCGAATTCAGTAGTTCGTGGGCTGCTGGAAGTGATCCTGGTCATTTTTACGCAACTCAAACAATTTGCCCTGAGATCACAATTCCTCCAATTAAAGCAGGTAAGGTTGCTGGTGTATTACCTACCACGGGAAAAGCTATCATCAGCTATACGATTACACTTGAAAAGGCCATTTTGGAGTATGACAGTAGCGATGGTAAGGGTACGATCAAGTCTGACTATGCAAATATTAATTCCAGTTTTACTTTGAGTAAGGAAATTACATTTTCCGTTGATTCTACAACTACAGATACCATTATTGATTCAGTTCAGACCGAGGATCCCCGTCAAAATTTAAACGCAGGTGACTGGAACAAAGAGATCGAAGGGAAAATGCACTCTGGAGATTCGACTGAATCTGGTATTGGAAAACGAAATGCTCACAGTGATCCGAGTGCGCCGACAATCAAGTCCGGGGATTTAGACCCCGGATATGATATCGAAGCAGCACCTACGCCTGCTTATAACGCTGCTGCAACCAATCACTTGTCAACCGCCCATATTCGAAATGCGCCAATGCTATCACCCTGGGAATTGGGTTTTATTCATCGTGGGAAAAAATGGCAGACACTGAACCTGATAAAGTACAATAAAGATAAGGCCATCGATGCAATAGAGTTGAATAGTAAATTCTTCCTGCCTGGAGGCGATCATTGATCGATAGCAAAGCATTCAATAATTCTAATCAACCCGAATTATTGAATGCTTTGCTATCGATCAATGATCTTGTAGGGACAAATCCGCTTTTGATGGCGAATAAGAGCCGCGATGTTGATGAACTGTTGGGTTCAACCACTACTTCATCCATCTTGGCAAATGCAAAACAATTTATCATTGACAATTCAACCCAATTCATTACAAGAGCTAAATTGGCGGAAAATACCCATTTGCAAATTGGTAACACAAAGGCCCAAAAAGAAGAGATTATTGGTAAGGTGATCAATTTAACCGAAGCCAATAAAGATTTACAGCATTTTCAATTAATCGTATTGGCGCAGGCAATAAAAAATATCGGGCCTGAGGATGGGGCACAAATAACAGTCAAAAAAGGCTACTATAAAAGTGATGGTACATTGGACACGATTGAAGTCAAACCACAATTAGGAAAAATCAATTTTAGTCAAACCGCGACAGGAAGTGATCCCGATACGTTTATCATTGCCGATGAAGTGCTCGCAGAACGCAAATATCTTGTTTCCGGAGTAATCAAAAGCAATGGAGAAGTACAAATCACGAACATAAGAACATTAAAATGATAATATTATGAAAAAGATATTTTCTATTTTTTATCTTGTACTATTTCTATGTGGTGCAGTATATTCACAAAACAATTCCGCGAGCGCTGGATTCACGAAAGACCCTCCCGGAGGAAAAGATATCACTCAAGATGTGGTTGAGGCATTTTGTCGAAAATTATTGGCCGAGCTAGAAACAGATCAGAAGAATTATGCAAAACAATCATATCTCAGCTATAGTCTCGCTCGGAACAATGTTAACCGCTGGTTAAATTATCAGTTTTTGGAATTGGATTCGGACATCAATCAGTCTTGGTTTAAGAAGCTGAATCAATTTATTCAATTTTTCCATGATACAAAGCGTAGTTACGACAAAAGTCGTGAGGTTGAGAATTCAGAGTTCAGGGTTCTCAATAAGAAGCGGTTTGACGCGGGAGTGGCGAGTTTTAAGAAGTTCATGGAGCTGAAGCCGCCCAAACCTCCCCCGCAAAGGCTCGAAGTCCTGAAACGACAAAAACAGGAATATCTCAGAGCCAAGAAAGTCGAGGAACGCAAGAAAAACAGCGGCGGTAAAACTCGTAAACTTTTCGACGACGAAGGCTGATAGTCCAAGGGGAAAGGATTACAGACATTAGGTCGCGAGTGGCTCGGAAAAGAAATTCCAAAATGAATTTCTTCTCCTTTTTTTTCGGACAACGTCTCGGTAAATCATGCAAAATATTGGATGCGTAGCGTCCTTGTTATAAAAAATTTATACAAAGCGGCATTTCGCCGCAGGTTCGGGATCAAATGAAAATTGCAATTTTGGGAAGGGGCGTCAGCGGACGCTCCGCGGAAGCACTGGCCGTGGCGCTCGGCTATGAAATTTATTTTTTTGAAGACGGCACCTTTTCCGGCAAAGATTCGGAAAATGAACTGCGGAGTTGTCGTTTCGCGGTGGTCAGCCCCGGCATTCCTCCCGCGTCCCCGCTTTACCGCATGGCCGTGGCTTCCGGGATCGAAATGATCAGCGAACTGGAATTCGCCGCCCGCCATTTCCCCGGTCGCGTCCTCGCCGTCACCGGCACCAACGGCAAAACCACCACCACCGAACTGACCGTGCACCTGCTCTGCGCCATCGGTTTCGAAGCCGTCAGCGTCGGAAATATCGGCAACGGCTGGAGCGAACTCACCGCCGAAATCATCCGGAAAGAAAGGCCGATTCCTTTCGCCGTCGTCGAAGTAAGTTCATTCCAACTGGAATTGGTCCAGGATTTCGCGCCGGAGGCGGCGGTCATCCTGAACCTCGCTTCGGACCATCTGGACCGTTATCACGGCAGCATGCAGGAATATGGGATGGTGAAAGGGCGAATCTTCGCCCATGTTCCATCTGAAAACCGGATTTTCGGCGAATCGCTCCTTACTTCTCCGTTGCGCAAGCTGACAGGAAGCAAAGCATTCGGCAACCGTCTCGTGTCGCCGGACGGCGACACGATTTCATACGGCGGACGCGCGATCGTTCGCATGAGTGAAACCCGTTTGCGCGGTGCTCACAACCGCGAAAACCTGTTGGCCGCACTGGAATTGATCCGTTGCGCCTGCGGCGATGACGTGTTGTTCAGCGAAAAACTGCGGGAAGCGATAAAATCGTTTTCGCCGGGAGAACACCGGCTGGAGACGGTGGCGGAGCGCAATGGCGTCGTTTTCATCAATGACTCCAAGGCGACCAATCCGCACGCGGTCCTGGCGGCGCTGAACGCCGTCGGCAAAGAAGGTTCCGTCCGGCTGCTGCTCGGCGGACTGGACAAGGGAATGGATTTCAGCGAACTGCTCGGCGGATTGCATTTCGTTCGCAAAGCCTATCTGCAGGGCCAATGCCGCGACAAAATCCATGCCGTGATCAAAGACGCTTGCGAATGCGAATGCTTCGACGCTTTTGACGAGGCGGTTTACACCGCCGCGCGTGAAGCCCGGCCCGGCGAAACGGTATTGCTGTCACCGGCCTGCGCCAGCATGGACATGTTCAAAAATTACCGGGAACGGGGTGAACGCTTCCGGCTGCTGGTGTCGCAGCCGGAGCGTTAAGCAAATCAGTGTTTGAGACGATAACGGAATGGCGCGGCGGGAAGCCCATGCGCATTATACAGCGTACCGACGGGAAAATTACTCCAACCATAGTAGATGATCTGCGGGTTCTTCACGTTCGGATGGGAAAGTTCGATGGTATCGTCGTCGACAATTTTCGCCTGAGCCGGTAGAAGCATTCCGCCCTCGCCCACCGCGAAACCCTCCGGTTCGCCCTTGAACATCAGGGTAGAGCCATAGACGGCGAACTTGATCAGAAGTTTACCTTTGCTCCGGGACACGGAATGCATCCGCGGGGAATGGACCGGCCGATGTTTGTTGATCAACGCAATGGCAAGATCGGCGGTACGCTCGGCAACGACGCTTTTATCGCGCGGATGGATGTCGTTTTCCTCGCCGGTATCGCAGGTCACCACCAACGGTTCGCCGCTCTGCATCTGGGCCTCGCGCAGCAATGCCCACTGGCTGTGCGGCGAAACCAGGCGTCGCGCCTGGTATCCCGGAAGCTGGATGACGATGAAATCCATGTCCGGCTGTCCCCAGCGATAACGCCAATCATGAATCAGGCTCCGCAGGAGGCTCTTGTACTCGGCCGCCTTGCAGATCGCATTGGCTTCGCCCTGATACCAGATGACGCCGCGAAGAGCGAAGGGAATCAGCGGGGCAATCATATTATCGAAAAGTACGTGCTGCGACTGGAGCTGGCCGGGACCGCACTGGGAAATGGCTTCGACCGCGGCAACGCCGGCATTGTACTCCATCATGTATTTCCATTCGACGTTCAGGGGGATTTTGACATCCCCGGCTTCCAGGAACATCTGATCGGCGGGACCGATCATCCCCCCGGCCATGGCAATGGGGAAAAGCGAAGCGGCCCGAACGGCAATGACGTTGGTTCCGCTCCGGACCAGTTTGCCGGGAACCTTGTAAACCCGGGGACGGTCCCAGAATTCCATATTGACGCCATCGCCCGTCCGTCCGACTTCGACGCCGTTGAAATAGGTGATGTCGCCTTTATCGATGGCGCCGAGCGAAAGCGTCAGATCTTTGCCGGCGATGCTCTGGGGAAGGTCAATGGCCAGGCGACCCCAAAAAATGCCGCCATGGTTGTAGCCCATCAGCGTCCAACTGTCGGGAAGTTCCGCGGTCCGCCAGATCGTGTCGTCGAAATCGGGTTCGGCATAACCGAGTCGAACTCCTTCATTTTCGGGAAGTTCGGCGAAGTGTTCGTTCAGCATTTTTTGAAGCAGCGAACCGGGAGCCGGCAGGAACTGTCCATCGGGAAGTCCTTCGTAATAGGAACAATCGAACGAAGCGACATCGTATTCGGTTACTTTCTTTTTCCAGAGCGGATGCGTAATCAGTGCCTCGCGGCTCATCCAGGACTCCGCGGCGGTGCCGCCGCATGAAGCATTGATGATACCGACTTTGACCCCGGTTTCGCGGGCGACTTTTTCGGCGAACAGGAATCCGACGGCGGAGAAGTCACCGGCTGTATCCGATGTCGCGGGCTGCCAGACGGCTTCGAAACTGCATTTTCGCGAAGGAAATGCGGCAAGGGGAACTTTCAGGTAATGGATAGCGGGATTGTCAAGGCGTCCGGCGCTTTTCACCTGTTCGAATGAATCCGTGTTCTTAAGCTGGAATTCCATGTTTGATTGTCCGGACGCCAGATAAACCTCGCCGACCCAGATATCCCGGTAAACGATCCGGTCGCCGTTCTGGAGATTTTCGAACACGAGTTCATGGGGGCCACCGGCGGTCTGCGGAGGCAGTCTCAGAGAAAAACGTCCGCATTCATTGCTGATGGTCATGGCGCGGCAACCGTCCAGGCTGCAGCGAACTTGCGTTTCGGGCGCGGTGACGCCCCAGACCGGAATGGGAATGTTCCGCTGGAACACCGCATGATCCCGGAATAACGATGAAATCTTAAATGTCATTTTTCTCCTCGCACTAAATTGGTTGATAAAAATCCAAACGGATTTTCCTCAATGTTCCATATCGCAATTAGATAATATTAATACATTTCCGGAATTTATCAACCCCGATATACAAGGAAGACGTGTTATTTTTTGCCACAAACCCGGTTATAGATAAAAAAATATTGGATTCCATTTTGAAAAATGAGGAACTATGATGTATTGTATTATTCACCTGAAATTAATACCGAAAGATTTGACCACAACCTTCAACCATTATTGCGAGGCGTAAAATGAGAGTTTACAATTTCAGTGCCGGTCCGGCGATGATTCCGGACGAAGTCATGCAAATTGCCCAGGCGGAATTTTCCGATTATAAATCCTGCGGCAGCGGTATCATGGAGCTCTCGCATCGCGGTGCCCTGTTCACCGAGGTCATCAAACGCGCCGAAGGCAACATCCGCGAACTGATGGGACTGAGCGACGATTACGCGGTCTGTTTCGTCCAGGGCGGCGCCTGGATGCAGTTCGCCATGGTTCCGATGAACCTGTTGAACGGCGGTTCGGCGGACTACGTCGATACCGGCACCTGGTCCTCCTCGGCCATCAAGGAAGCCGGACGCTACGGCACCGTCAACGTCATCGCCTCCAGCAAGGAAACCAAATACGACCGGATTCCCGAAATCCGCCACTGGAAGCCCACCGAAGGCGCCAAATATGTCCATATCACCAGCAACAACACGATTTACGGCACCCAGTACCACGAATTTCCGCCGGTGGTTGAAGGCGTTCCGATGGTGGCCGACATGTCCAGCGACATCATGTCGCGGGTGATCAACGTCAATGATTTCGGTTTGATCTACGCGGGACTCCAGAAGAACCTCGGTCCGAGCGGTATGGCCATGGTCATCGTCCGCAAGGATCTGGTGAAAGATGAAGAGCTCCCGAAATGGGTTCCGTCCATGCTTCGCTACAAGACCTATATCGATAAGGAAAACCTCTTCAATACCCCGGCGACTTTCGCCATCTACATGCTGGCGCTGGTCACCGACTGGCTCAAGAAGCAGGGCGGGTTGAAAGTGGTCGAAAACATCAACAACACCAAATCCGAAGCAATTTACGAAATTCTCAACCAGAGTTCGTTCTATCGTTCTCCAGTACAGCCGGATTCACGCTCGAAAATGAACGTGGTGTTCCGCCTGCCGAACGAAGAACTCGAAGCCAAGTTCGTCAAGGAAGCCAATGCCGCAGGCATGACCGGCCTGAAAGGCCATCGCTCCGCCGGCGGCATCCGCGCCAGTATCTACAACGCCGTTCCGCTGAAGGGCGTCGAAAAACTGGTCGACTTCATGCTCGAATTCGAAAAGAAAAACAGCTGACGCCGATTTCTCTTTTTTAAGAATTCTTCGAACCGCCGGGTCCAATGATCCGGCGGTTTTTTGTCCACCGGACCATAATCGGATTACATTTGTCATTTATTTTTCATTTAACCGCTTGTATTTGCGAAATATGCCGATATTTTAATCGCATACGGAGCCAAATCCAAACCGATAAGGAGCAGATTAAATGATAAAATTTGTGTTATCCGTTCTCTGCGCGGCAGTATTGCCTGTGCTTGTTCGCGGAGCCGAGCTTCCCCGGCAGGGGGAGACCCTCGAATTCCAGGCCGGAGATCAATTCACCTACCGGATGGCCCTGGCCGAACAGACTCCGCACTATTCGGTATATACCGTGAATTATCCTTCGCCCGATCCCGACAAGACGTTTAAAGACATCAGCGCGCGTTATTACCTGCCCGCCGACATCGCCGCCGGCAAGGAAGGATTGAAGCCCCGCCCCGCCGTGATCGTCCTCCACATCCTCGGCGGCAACGGCGCGTTAAGCAATATGTTCTGCGCCAGTCTGGCTTCGAACGGCATTCCGGCCATCATGTTCTACATGCCGGTTTACCCCGACCGCTGCCCAAGCAGCAACCGCAGGGCATTGCTGAAACGCGATGACGGAGCCGAAATGCTGGCGTGCGCCCTCAAACTTTCGCTTCAGGAAGTTTCAAGAACGGTGGACCTGCTTCGGAGCCGTCCCGAAGTCAACCCGGAAAAAATCAACCTGACCGGCACCAGTCTGGGCGGCATTATCGGCGCCACGGCCCTGGCGCATGAACCGCGTATCAACAAGGCGGCCCTCCTGTTGGCCGGAGGCAATCTCGACAAGATTATCGGGCACTCCCATGAAACGACTGAAATGCGCCAGGCCATCGACAACGCCCCGGCTGATCGCAAAGCCGCTGTCGATCAATGCTTCCGGGAACTCGACCCCTTGTATGACGCGGCCAAGCTCAAACCAATGGCCGAAAGCGGTCGTCTTCTCCTTTACAACGCCGAAAATGACGAAGTCGTTCCCCCTGAATGTACGGCGGAGTTCGCCGAAAAGGCCGGGATGAAAGGCAAAGTCAAAATCATTCCCGGGGTAGGCCACTACACCGCCATTGTGATCCTGCCGCAACTGCTCGGAGAACTGGCCGCTTTTTTCAGCGACGAAACCGTCCCCGCGTCCAAACCCACCCCCGTAACCGGCGATCAGGCCGTCATCCGCGATGTGTTCCGCAATCTCAGCCGCCTGGTCCGCTTCAACCCGGAACCGGGGCACTGTTTTTACATCGACGCCGACTTTTCTTATGAACAGAACGGCAACACGGTCGCCAAAGGCTCCGTAACCGCTGCCCGCGGCGACGGCAACCAGTACAAGCTTACCCTGAAAGGCAAGAAACTACCGGTCAAATTCAATACGCTCGAGAGCGGCTATGATACCGCCCCGTGGATGCTCAGCACCAACGGTTCCGTCTTCCGCGGAACCATTGATCCCGAAGGCAAATCGCCCGCGGACTTTTTCTCCCCCGCCGTCCGCAATTACCGGGACACCCTTGCGGGCATTTTCGACATGGCCGCGATGGGAATGCTCGCCCCCCTGAAAAAATTCTGCAAACTTGAGCTGAAAACGGACCCCGACGGCAATCGCCAGATTGAAGTCAATATCGAAAACCGGGACATCATCAATATCTATCTGAAACCCGGAACCACCGACCCGGCGCGCCTGGTTTACCAGTCCCGCAAGGGCAATGGTGAAATCGTCTTCAACCAATGGTCGCTGGACGCACCGGGCGCTTCTCAGCTTTTCACTCCTCCCGCCGGGCCGGTCAGAAAAGTCACGGACGTCTCCGAACAGGATCTGAACCGTGTTCAGGCTGCCGTCGTCAACTTTTTAATGGAAGGAACCAGCAAAAAATGATCAGAAAAACCATTGTCGTCCTGATATTCGCAACCCTGTCGGCCGCTATCGCCGCCCAGCCGTTCACACCGGAAAGCTTTAAACGCGCCGACAACAACAAGGGGCTCCTGTGCCGTTACCAGGGCAAGGACATCCTGCTCGTTGCCGGTACGCCCGAGGAAATGGGCCTCGCCCACGGCTCGCTCCTCAGCAAAAAAGTCAAGCAGGTCCATGAGCGCATCCTGCTCGTCGCCGCAGGATATTTGATCACCAAAAACGACTGGTTTTTTACCCGCGTTCAGGAAGTCATGAAACGCAACGCACCCTATCTGCCCAAGCAGTACCTGACCGAATGCGACGCCATCGCCCGCGGAGCCGGTGTGCCTGAACGCGCCGTGCGTGAAATCAACTTCTTCCCCGAAATGTTCCATTGCAGCGGTATCGCGGTCCGCGGCAAAGCCTCCGGCGGCGACGTCGTCCATGCCCGGGTGCTTGATTACATGCGCGACATTCGGCTCCAGGACGCCGCCGTACTCATCGTTTACATGCCGGATCAAGGCAATGACTGGGGCAGCGTCAGTTACGCCGGACTCGCCGGGACCGTCACCGCCATGAACGAACACGGGCTGGCCATGGGCGAAATGGGCGGCAGCGGCTATGGCAAATGGGACGGACTGCCGATGACTTTTATGATGCGCCGCGTTATGGAAGAGTGCTCGACCGTGGCGGAAGCGCTTGAGCTGATGAAAAACGTGCCGCTGACTTGCGATTATTATTATGTACTTTCGGATAAGAACGGCGACATGGCTGGAGTTTCCGCGATCGCCGGCAAACCGCTGACTTGGCTCAAACCCGGCGAACAAAATCCGAAGCTTCCTCCGATACCGGAAGACACGGTCTATATTTCCGGTGGCAGCCGCGCGAAAATTCTGAGCGAACGCCTGCGGGAAAATTTCGGTCATATCGACGCCCAAAAAATGATTGAAATCATCAAGCGTCCGGTGGCGATGAAATCCAATCTCCACAACGCCGTGTTCCTGCCGAAAAGCGGTGACCTGTACTTTGCCGACGCCGGTCCGAAAACTCCGGCCTGCGATGAACCTTACGTAAAAGTCAACCTCGGTGAGATGATCAAATTCTTCAAAGCCAACGCGGCACTTCCTCCGTCGCCGTCGAAATAACTTATTGGCCGAGAAGATTTTTCAGGGAGTCGGATATGACTTTAGCCAGGCCGGGGTCGTGGCGGAAACGTTCCAGCAACGCCCCGGCCTCGGCCGAAGCCTGAGTCCGGTTGCCGTAAGCCGTCACCAGAATGTTTTCGATCGACAAATCCAGTACCGCCCGGCGCAATTCTTTGAATGGCACACTGCCCTGATTCAGGGCCGGATGCGCCATATTGCCGCCGTAAACCGCCATCAGAACATCGAAATGGACCCGATTTCCGGCAAGCTGCCGGTTTGCTTGTCGGACCAGCGAATAAAGCGTGACGGCGTCGAATTCGTACCAGGGGCGCGAACGCACCGCGCTGCCGGATTGATAAAAAATCACGCCGCCGTCCACCATCACGACCTGTCCCTCGTTGGGAATCCGAATTCCGGTCAGTTTGGAATTTTTGCTGTAAAACAGGCCGTCGAGTTCTTCCAGAGCCGTCAACGGCTCCCGGAATGACTCCAGCCACGGCGTGTAAGCCTTGCCCCGAATGGCGATTTGATAATCGATGAAATCACGGCCGCGCTGGTAATCGCGAGCCCGGATGGAACTGTACAGCGTAATCAGAAACTGGTTCCGCCAGAAATGTTCCTGCGAAACGCTGATCAACTGATTGGCCTTGACGGCGCTCTCCAGTTCCGTCCGCAGTTTGGCATTCTGTTCCTTGAACGTCTTTTCATCGTTTCGGATCTTGGTCTGCATCAGGTCGGTGCTTTTTTTCAACTGAAGGATTTCATCATTCAGCGCCGCATGCCACTGCTGTTCGCTGTCCAGCCGGTTTTTCAGGTCTTTCACCTCGTCCTCGCGAAGCTTGAGTTTCTGTTCAAGGCCGTGGATTTTCAGGCTGCCCTGACGGGAGTGAACTTTCCAATACATACTTTCGGTGCTTTCGTCGCGGCGGTGCGGCATAGCCGCGAGAATGCTGTTGGCTTCGGTGTCGAGGGCACTGAGCGGCAATTCATTTTTCTCGATGTTCTTCTCGAATAGTTCGATCCGTTCCTGGAGGGGCAGGAGCGAAGTGTTCTTGTCATGTTCCACCCGGTTCAGGTAATATTGATAGCCGTAGCTTGCCACCATCATCAGGAACAGGATAATCGAAATGATGATGAACGGGATAAAGCTGTCGTGCTGCTTTTTATGCGATTCGGCGGCTTCGGTCTTGAGGGATTGCCGCTGGAGGTCGTAGTTCAGGCGATTGATGGAAATGGTGTGGACATCGGGGATCATGGAACTGTCGGGAGCGGTGGCCTGGCGGACTTGCCAGATTTCGTCGAGCAGTTCGTTCATGTCGGCGAAACGGTCTTCGGGCAGTTTTTCCATCATCTGCCGGACCAGGTTCGAAACTTTGACCGGAATATCGCGGTTCAGGCGGCGCAGCGGCATCGCCTCCTCGGTGAAATGCTGGGCGGCGACTTCCTCGAAGTCATGAGCCTTGAACGGCAATTCTCCGGCCAGCATTTCGTACAGGGTAATTCCGAGGCTGTAAATATCGCTGCGGGTGTCGAGGCTGGCGCCGGACAACTGTTCGGGGCTCATGTAGGAGGGACTGCCGCAGATTTCGGCGTTCTCGCAGAATTCGGACTGGATCACCGCCAGCCCCATATCGGTGAGCTTGACGATGCCGTCGTTGGTGATCATGATATTTTCGGGCTTGACGTCACGATGGACCATGCGCGCGTTTTCCCAGGCGTACCAGAGGGCTTCGGCGACCTGCTGGGCGATATGGAGCGCTTCATCGACCTCCAGGCGGCCCTCGCGCTGGAGCCGGGTTTTCAGGGTTTCGCCGTCAACCAGGTTCATGGCCATATAATAGATGCCGTCTTCCTCACCCACCGCATAAGCCTGAATCAGGTTCACATGGTTGAGCCGGGCGGCGGCACGGGCTTCGTGCATGAAGTCCTCATATTTCCGGGGGTCGGCGTTGTCGTCGGCGGTCAGGATTTTCAGGGCTACGGTGCGTCCGAGCGACAATTGGGTGGCTTTATAGACCTTGCCGCCGGCGCCGCCGCCGATTTTTTCGCGGATAACGAAATCGCCGATGACCCGGTTTTCGGAAAAGCGCGAACGCGGCACAAAGCATTTTCGTTTACAGCTCGGGCAGATCAGCTGCGTACCGAAATCCTGGTTCGTGTCGATCAGCGACAGGCAAAATGTACATTGAAAACGCATTGGTCAACTCCGTGAATCCGACAGTAATATAGCCGATGATATGAACTTTTCACGGGCGGAGAATGTTTTTTTTCGAAACATTCTCATTTTGTGCCGTTTTTCAGGTAAAATAGCCGGAAAAAATACGTTTCGTGACTTGTTAAAAGCATGATCCGGTGTATGTTATTGGATTACAGGAAATATGAACCAATCAGAGACATAGACATGAGCGAACTTGAACGTAAAGATTTTCCCATCAAGATTGAAGATATCATGCATACTGCTTATTTGCAGTATTCATTGAGCGTGAACGTCGGTCGTGCCATTCCGGATGTGCGTGACGGCCTCAAACCCGTAACCCGCCGTATCCTTTACGCCATGCGCCAGATGGGCCTGACCAAATCTCATTCCTATACCAAAAGCGCTAAAGTCGTCGGGGAAGTGATCGGTAAGTATCATCCCCACGGCGACAGTTCCGTTTACGACGCCATGGTCCGCCTGGCGCAGGATTTTGCCATGCGTGCCCCGCTCGTGGACGGCCAGGGGAACTTCGGTAGTATCGACGGCGACCCGCCGGCGGCCTACCGTTATACCGAGTGCCGCCTGGAGCGTCTCGCCGAGGAACTCCTCCGCGATATCGACAAAGACACCGTGGACATGACCCCCACCTTTGACGAATCTGAAATAGAACCCGCCGTCCTTCCCGCCTTGTTCCCGCATCTGCTGGTAAACGGCAATACCGGGATCGGGGTCGGGATGGCTACCAATATCCCCCCGCACCGCCTCGGTGAAGTCATCAATGCCACGATCTGCCTGCTGGAAAATCCCTCCGCCACCATTGAGGAACTGATGGAACACGTGCCAGGGCCGGACTTCCCGACCGGCGCCATCATTCGCGGTAAAAATGAAATCCGCCGTTTCTATCAGACCGGCAAAGGGTCCATCCGCATTCGTTCCAAAGCGGATATCGTGGAAAAAGACGGGCGCGAACAGATTGTCATCACCGAAATTCCATACGCGGTTAACAAAGAAAACATGGTCAAGCGCATCGTTGACCTGGTCCGCGACAAGAAAATTTCCGATATCAGCAACATCCGCGACGAATCCAGCCGCCGCGCCGGCATCCGCGTCGTCATCGACATCAAGCGCGGGGGCATGGGCTCGGTGGTGCTGAACCAGTTGTACGCCATCGGCGGGCTTGAAACCACCTTCGGTTCGACCATGCTGGTGGTGGACCACAACCGTCCGCGCATCATGAACCTCCAGCAAGTGCTTCAGGCGTTCATCGACCACCGCATGGAAGTGGTAATCCGCCGGGCTCGTTTCGAACTGCGCAAGGCCGAAGCCCGCGCTCACATCCTCGAAGGCTTGCTGATCGCGGTGGCCAACATCGACGAAGTGGTCAAGATCATCCGCGAATCCCGTACCAAGGAAGAAGCCGGCAATCAATTGATGACGCGCTTCGAACTTTCCAGGATTCAGGCCGCAGCCATCCTCGAAATGCGTCTGCATCAGTTGACCGGACTCGCCATCGATGACCTGCAAAATGAATACGCGGAAGTGAAAAAATACATCGATTACCTCAACGAACTGCTCAACAGCCGCGAAAAACGCATCCAGTTGATCAAGCAGGAACTGGAAGAAGTCCGCGACAAATATGACACTCCGCGCCGTTCGGAAATCACCTTTGATGACACCGACCTGAATATCGCCGACCTGATCCCGCAGCACGACTGCGTGATCACCGTTTCCAATACCGGCTACATCAAGCGCATGTCCTCCACCGAATTCGATACCCAGCACCGCGGCGGCAAGGGCAATCGCGGCATGGAAACCAAGGACGGCGATTTTGTCGAACATCTTTTCTACGCGAACAGTCACGACCTGATTTTCTTCTTCACCGACAAAGGTTTCATGTACTGGCTCAAGGTCTATGAAATCCCGGAAGGTTCGCGTATCGGCAAGGGCAAAGCCATCGTCAACATGATCAAGATTGAAGCCGGGGACCGTATCCGCGCCATGCTGACCCTGCATGAAGACGAGCTGGACAATCCGAACCGCTATATCATCATGTCCACCCGCAACGGCTATATCAAAAAGACCTCGTTGTCGGCATTCAACAACCTCCGCCGCACCGGGTTGCGCGCCTTGATCATCGAAGAAAACGACGACCTGATTGACGCTTCGATTTGCGGCGCCGGCGATGAAATCATGATCTGTACCGCCAAAGGCATGGCCTGCCGCTTCGATCAGAAAGAAGTGCGTCCGATGGGCCGTACCGCCCGCGGCGTCACCGCCATCCGTTACAAGATCAAGGATGACTATGTCGTCGGCATGGTGGTCATACACGGCATGAACCCGGACATCGAGGAAGAGGCCGAAATCGTTGAAGACGAAGCCGCCCTCGTGGAAAATGACGATGTTGTCACCACCATCGAAGTCGATGACGACTCCGAACACGACAGCGAAATCGAAGGCGATGAGCTCGAACCGAGCGAAGGTCCCGAACTTCTGGTTATCACTGACGGCGGCATTGGCAAACGCAGTTATGTGGCAGGCTACCGCAAGACCCGCCGCGGCGCCAAAGGCGTCGTCAACATCAAGCTGCGTTCCGGCGAACTGGTTATCGCCGCACTTCAGAGCCATTCCGGCGAAAAAGCCATGCTGATCACCGAACGCGGCCAGATCGTCAAGATTCCGATCGACGAAATCCGCCTGGTCGGACGCGCCTCGATCGGCGTCAAGGTCATGAATATGAAGTACGAAGGCGACCGGATCACCAGCGCCGTCAAGATTACCGGAGACGATGAGCCGGAAACCGAAGAAAACGGCGAAGTCATTGATGTCGTCGCCGAAGACGGCGCCGTCAGCGCTGACACCGCGGAAGGTACGGAAACCGTGAAGCCTGCGGGCGCCGGAGAACCAACCGCCGAAGATTCGGGGGAAAACCTCGCCGATGGCAGTGACGAATAAATCCATGCGGTGCCGCGGCCGGATTCTTGAATTCGGCCGTCTGCCTCTTTTCATGGGGATTGTCAACATTACGCCGGATTCATTCAGCGACGGCGGATTGTTTTTCGACCCGGAACGGGCCGCGGAACATGCCTGCCGCCTCCTTGACGAAGGCGCCGCCATTGTTGACCTCGGCGGCGAATCGACCCGTCCCGGCAGCCAACCGGTGCCGCCGGAAGAGGAAATCCGCCGCGTCGTTCCGGCGGTGGAAAAGATCCGCCGCGCCCGCCCCGAATGTTTCATCAGCGTTGACACCCGGCACAGCGCCACCGCCCGCGCCGCCCTGGAAGCCGGAGCCGATATCATCAACGACGTCAGCGGGCTTCAGGATCCGGCTATGGCCGCCACTGCGGCGGAATTCGACGCGGGGCTCGTCATCATGCACATGCGCGGCACTCCCGCCGACATGCAGTCCCCGGAAAACCTGTCTTACGACGACGTTATCCGGGAAGTTTGCGAATTTCTGGGGGCGAGAGTCCAAACCGCACTTGACAATCACGTGAAACGCACGAATATTTTAATAGACCCCGGAATCGGTTTTTCGAAGGATCTGGCGGGCAATCAACAGTTGATCCGGCATATGGATCGTTTCCGCGAACTTGGGTTGCCGTTGCTGGCGGGCCCCTGCCGGAAGAAATTCATCGGCCAGGTGCTGGGCATTGATGATCCAGCCGAGCGTGTTTTCGGTACGGCCGGCGTCGCCGCATGGCTGGCGGCACAGGGCGTGGAAGTGATCCGGGTGCATGATGTCCGGCATATCCGCGAGGCGGTAACCATGTTTATGTGGTGCGGAGGAAAATAGAGAAGAGGCGGTCCCATATGGAATTATTCGAATACATCGGCAAAGCGATTCTACAGATCGGCATGCTTGCGATTCTGTTCTATGGGGTTCTTTATTTTCTGCGCGGCACGCGCGGCTCGAACATGCTGATCGGGATCTTCATGGTGCTGCTGGTGATGTGGGTGCTTTCCACCCAGTTTTTCAAGCTCGAAGTGATTTCATTTCTGCTGGACGGCATCTGGCCGTTGCTGGCGACGGCGATCATCGTGATTTTTCAGCCGGAGTTGCGGCGGGCATTCGCTCAGCTCGGCAGTGCGCCGTTCATGTACCAGAGCAGGAAAAAGGAAGCCTTGGGCGAAGTCGCCTCGGCGGTGTTCAGCATGGCCAAGCGCAAATGCGGCGCGTTGATCGTGCTGGAACGGGAAACCGGACTGCGCCAGATCGTCGAAGACGCCGTCAAACTGGACATCAAGCTGAACGCCCTGATTATCGAATCGATCTTTTATCCGAATTCGCCCCTCCACGACGGCGCGATCATTATCCGCAACGACCGGATCATCGCGGCGCACGCCATTTTGCCGCTGTCGCGCAACACCAAACTGCCGCATGATATCGGGACGCGCCACCGCGCCGCGCTCGGCATATCCGAGGAATCGGACGCTGTCGTCGTCGTGGTGTCCGAGGAAACCGGTCAAATCAGTTTGGCCTGCGACGGGGTCCTGCACAAAAATTTCAGCCCGGAAAAACTGATTCGCTACCTGAATTCACTGTTGATCGAACGCAACACCTCGACCACGGAATTGAATCTTTCCGGCGACGATATCATTTACGAGAACCGCAAAGACGAGGTGGACGATGGCCGCTAATCCGTTGGGCTGGGGTCCACGCGACCTCCCGAAACGCCTGTTGAGAATGATCAAGAACGATCCCTGGCGCAAACTTTTCGCTATCTGCTGCGCCCTGCTGGTTTATTACGTCATTTCCAACAAAAGCATCAACAACACCCGGAGCATCGACGTGCCGGTCGAATTCATCATGCCCCAGGGCTACGTGAGCATGATGCCGCCGAATACTACGGTGAACGTGACCTTTTCCGGGAACAACTCCTTTCTCAACCACCCTGGGGAGATGAATCACCTGCGGATGGTGGTGGAAATCCCGGAACTGGGCGCGGCGAATTTCCGTGAATACCGGGTATCATGCCGACGGGACCAATTGCGGGGGCTGCCGGCTTTCGGTGTGCAAGTGGATGGATTCCGCCCGCTCACCCTGTCGGTTAAACTCGACAAGCTGGCGGTAAAAGAAGTGCCTGTCATCGCCAATTACAATACGGAAAATGAACTGCCTGCCGAATACACCGTGGCCGAGGCTGTCGTCACGCCGGTCAACATCCATATTTCCGGCCCGGAATCGATTACCCGGGATGTCAAAAAAATTTCCACGGAAAAGATTCCGCTGAATGATGTCACCGAGAGTTTCGAGTTTGAGGCCCAACTTCGTCCGATCGAATTCATCCATACCGACCGTAATTACGTCCGGGTAAGGATGGAGATCAGCAAGGCCTACGAATCCAGGATCATGAAATCAGTGGCCGTGCGGGTACTGAAAGCCCCCGATGCCCAGGATAATTTCAAACTGGAACTGCTGCCCCCTCATGTGGATGTGACTCTGCGCGGCCCGCGATCCCTGCTCGCCTCCCTGAAAAATACATCCATTCGTCCCTATATCGATATTTCCATGCTGAATGAAAGCGGCGTGTACACCGTTCAGGTCTACTGCTGGCAGGATGACAAATCATTCACCGTCGAAAAAATCTATCCGCCCCGCGTCCAGATCAAACTGAGCAAGCCGGGACTCCCGTAAAAAAAATCCGGCCCGACTTTTCAGCCGGACCGGAGTCAATCGATTCAATACCGTCGTTTACATTTTTTCCGCGGCTTTGTCGGCGGATTTCACTTCGGACTGTTCCTGAGCGTCGGTGGCGGCGGGTACTTTCGGTGCTTTGCCGTCCTTGCCCTTCCATATGGAAAGCTGTTCTTTGACTTCCTGCTGCTCCTTTGCATCCTCTTTGAGCTCGACATTGGCGGCTTTAAGCTGCTGTTGGGCTTCTTCTTCGGACAACTTGTCGTTCAGCAGGTTCGGGTTTGCGGACAGGCGTTTTTCCAGTTCGGGAATAGCCTTGTTCAAAGCCTGGCGAACCATTTTGCAGTATACCTGGATTTCTTCGCTGGTACGCCCATAGGCCCACCGGTAACTGGAATCTTCCATCTTAACCGGATATTCCCAGACCACTTTGCCGGTGGAGCGATGCGAAATGCGGAGTTTCATGTCGATACTGCTGCGGAGATGGGTGGCGGGAAGCCCAATGACCCACAGGGCCGGAGATGCGACTGAAATGCAGTAGGAAATCAGCTTGCCGTCAAACCGGGTTGTGTAGATTTCGGCGTCGAGGATCAGGTTGCCTTTGGCATGATCGATATCGTTGACGGCATAGGCACTGTTGAAGAGCCGCGAGGTGTCGAAACTGACAGCCACGGCGCGCGCCAACTCACCAACCAGATTATACTGGTAATTGCCGACATTCATCATGGCATTGCCGTTTTCGGGACGGCTGTAATCGACCCAACCAAAAGGCATCAGCGGGCAGAGGCTCCAGAGCACCGTCCCGGAAGTGTTGTCCGCGGGACGCAGATCCTTGAAATTGGTAACCGACAGATTGGCGGGAAAGATCGGGGAACTGTCCAGCACGACCATATCTTTCTTGCCGTCATCAAATGATGTTGCGAAAATTCCGGGGCTCTTGCAACCGGTCACAGCCAACACGACCCCCATCACGGCCGCCAACGTCAATAAACTTTTCATCAAAGCCTCCTTGGTAAATCAATATTAATCAAAAAATAGCCGTGATTGCGTAAATATTCAAGTCCGAACCATCGAATAATCGCAAGAATCTCCGATATTTACTCCGAAACGGAAAAGTCATCCCTCAATAAATTCCAGCGGTTTTGTACCGGAAACCTTGCATTGCCGGGCTGATCTATTATATTCCAACATTGGGTGAAATTACAATCAGGGATTTGCATCATAAAAATATTCCGCAAAATAGCTGGTCGAGTTTGCTTATTGACAACTTCCGCTATAATTCTGCTGAACTGTACTGGCTGTATCTGGTATGGTTCTTTCAGCGGAAGCAGAGCCATATTGAAGGATCCGGGCATTGCTCCATTATGCAGCCAAAAACTGGTCTTGAAAAGAAATCTGACCATCTATAACCGACTCCCTCCAGATCATCCTACCGGCGATGAAGCTTTTGGCGGCTTACCGTTCGTAACATTCACCGATGAAAAAGGAAAAACGGAAATCATTACAGCGTTTCCCGAACTCAAAAGAGGGTATTATGTGCTGAAAGCCGGAACCATTATTCAAATCGAAGACTGCTGGCGGGATATTGATCATAACTGTTTCCTGCCGGTTCATTACGAACTTTCCGTCCTTTTTACTGTCCCGGACAACTCAATACTGGAAGGACGGCAATATACTTATATCTGGGGCGGATTCTGTACCATGCAACGCGCCCCCTGGGAAGGGAAAAATGTCCCCAAAAGCCGATTCTTCAACCCTTTTATAGAATAGATGAAAATGAGAGGACTTTTTACTATGATCCATAAAATACGATTGATCTTCGGGATTGTTTTATGCGCCGTGCTTATGAGCGGATGCTTGCCTGTACCTGGTACGATTACTTATTGGGACGAAGAAATTGACGGCCAGATAATGACCGCGGGGGGAGAACCCATTTCGGGTGCAACTGTCTCCGCAAGTTGCGGCTTGGTAAAGAGCCAAGCTGCAAGTGATGGCCAAGGCAAGTTTCAAGTATCACCAATCAGGCATCGGTATTTCATTCAGTATTGGGGCGGTGTTTTCCCGGATGCCGGGACAGGGGACAAAGATGAGCATACTTTCAGTGACCGCCTAAATCTGGTTATAGATATTCCCGAAAGAAACATGAAGTATATGATCAGTTGGTATGTCATGCAACTTGAAGGAGAGAGCATTTGTTTGTTCTTTTGTGATTTCAACAAACCATTGAAAAATGATCCTTCCGACAGAAGGTATTGGGAACCTCCCTACACTTCTAAATTCGAATTTGATTCGTCTGTCCCCCCTGCCGATATGGCGGTAGGAGACGACAAAATCCGGGTGGTATTCTTTCCCGCTTTAATGAAGCAAATTCAGAAAAATATGGTCCCGAATACTCCGGCCAATCAAAAAAGAAGAGAGCTGATGTTTTAGAAGTTCTATTTAAATCGACCGATATCGATTTAAAACCAATTCTCATCCTTATCCCAATCTATATCAAAGGTCGCAGGCTTTCCGTATATAATTATTTATATTGCGATTTGAAATAGCTGGAACTGATTGGTATTTTATGTTAGGCATTAATTAAGGAGCAGGATTTTGAAAAACAGTTGCAGATATTTATTGATTTTCGGCATCGCGTATACGTTGGGGATATGGGGATTCTCCGCTTATTATTTTCATTCGCAGGTCAAGAAGATGGAAGCGCTTTTTGATCAGGCGAATGAAGCGATACAAACCGGCAAAAATTATATGGTGTATCTGCGGCCTGCCGCAGATTTGATCGGACAGGGATTTTACCGCAATAATTGGAAAGCTGCATCAGTATGTTTGGCAATGGGAACATATTATTTGGATTTTGGACAATATGAAAGGGCAATTCCCTGGCTTCAAATGGATGAAAAACTAAACCATAAAGAGCCCTTTCAATACATGGAAATCCGTACATTTGAAAATTTGGGCTGTGCATTATGGAAAGTTCATTTATTTGAGCAGGCAGAATATTATATGGAAAAAGCTCTAAAAAGTCTTAAGAAATATGATCACTCAAACTATAACGAATTGGATAAGGCACTCTTTTATAGAAGGTATGGGACATTAAAAAGTCAAAATCAAAAATATCTGGATGCTTTAACCTTTTTCCAGAACAGCCGTGATTTTCTTTTACTTAGTAAAGCGAAAGAAAATCATAGAAAGATACTTTCAGGAAATAACGCAATACAAACAGCTTATTGCTATTACAAACTTGACGATCCAAACAATGCTCTCACTTATTGTAATCTGGCAAAAGAATATTTTATGGGAACTAAGAGATATAAATATTTTTCATCGGAGTTATTTGTTTTATATGCGCGAATTTATATTAAAACGGATCATTTAGAACTAGCCAAATCGGCATTATCATCTTCGGAGCTCAATTTAGATTATACGGATTTTCCAACTTTTTCGAACCATACTAATCTAAAGGAATCACTCAGATAATGGTATAATTGTCTTCAGGGATCAAGGCAATCAGGATTACATTCAATTACCTCAGTCCATCTTCCCACTGAATTCGGACTTTCTCTGTTCTGCTCTTCAAGCCGGTCGATTTCCCTGAGGGTCTTGAATATTTCTTCGCTGTGCTTCTTGCAGGTATTCATGGTTCCATCGGCTTTCTGGAAAGCGGTCATGGTCAATTCAATGTAACTTCGGATGGGCTTTGGAGACAATTCATTGAGAACTTTCAGAATATCAATCAGCGCATCCATCTTTTCTTTGGAAATTTCCATGTTCCTCATTTGATCACGGGCTTTCTGTATATAGTCGTTCGTGGACTCTGGAACATTTTTCAATTCATAAAGTCTGACAATACTTTTAGCCAGATTGATGATCGTTTTGACCCTTTCCCAGTATTCCAGAAGCTTGGCACACTGTCCCAACCGCCTGCTCAAAAACATCCAGAAGTCCACCGATCTCCTGCTGCCCCGGCAGCGCTCACGGACTTCTTTAATTGTCAGTCTCCTTAATGACGGCGTAATATACGCCCCACTGCTTTCCAGATGCTCAATATAGGCGTCGCCATCGTCAATATTGCGGTTTATCACCACCGTACTGGTGGCACTAACCAGGTGGCGCATAAATTCAAAGCTGCCTGGGAGGTCCAACTTCATTTTCTTCAAGCCTTCTTCCGTTTTATCAAGTTGAATTTTCGCCAGGGCATTGAATAACTCTTTCAGCTCTTCCGATTTTTTACCAGCCATGATTTCACCATCAGGAGGTCAGGAAACTTTCGGGGAGGGTCAACACCCAGGCTTCCGCCAGAAGCACCCCCTCGGTTTGAGCCTGAGCGTTTTCGTATCTGGGCGAGAAAGAAATGGGTTCGGTCAGGAAAATTGCCGAGAAAATAACCGGGCTGACCAGATCATTCTGGACGAGTTCATTGTTTAACGGCAACCGCAGGGCCATGCGGGACATATTCCGCCGCAGTTCATCGTGATTTCCGCTTCGCCCCCAGACGGTCAGTTCAATCTTGCAGACATCGGTTTCACTTCCCGGCGCCACGCGGAACAAGCGTACCCCGTAGCCGTCTTTCTGATGTTGCGGAATGGCGTGGCGAAAAATCTCGCGGTCGACCTCCAATCCGCCAAGATCGGCAAAAATCTGGGTCAGGCCGCGTTCGACATTGACGAAATCCAAAGCCTCCCGGGGCGCCCGGCGGGTTTCATACGGCAGGCTGCGATAGGTTGCCAGGTCATACTTGATCTCTTTTTTCATATATTCATTATCTCCGGACAGGTTACGGGTTGACTTCGACGTGCAGTTCAATATCGAGGGAGGCAGTCGCCATTTTGATTCCGGCGTGTACCGTATAATCAAAGTGCAATGTACCCTCCATGAAAACAGCCGTAAACGTAATACCGCCGGAAACACAGCGGCGCAGTGGTAAATATCCGGCCAGTTCGGACATGCGCCGACGCAAACGCTCGTGATCGCTGTCTCGTCCTTCGCATTTTGCATAGTAATGCCGGAGCCGCAGGTCCGGTCCCGGCCAATCTCCGGAAATTTCCACTCCGATGCCGGTCGCAATCGAAGGAGGAAGCAATCCAGCGAAAATATCCTCGTTCGGAGTAATGTTCAGTTCTTCCGCCAACAGGGAAACCAATGCGTTTTCCACTTCTGTCAGGTCACAACCGGCACGATTCGCACGTTTTTGCTGAAAATCGGCTGCTTCATCAAACTTTCCCATGATCATATTCTCCTCAGATGATGATTGACAGATTGACTTTACCGGCAAAATAACTTACGGTCCCGTGTTCAACCGGAGCCGGAAAGCTCTGTCCGGTACACTGCAAAGCCCGCGCAAAAGTCGTTCCATAAACAGGAAGTTTCCCGGCCAACTCATTCATGAACACCATGACCCCGCTGCGCTCCGGATGATAAAAAGTTACGACTGCCTGAAACATATCGCTTTCAATCGGTCCGCCGGATACTTGTCCCTCCACGGCTACGACACAGCCGTATTTTAATTCCGGAATTTCGCCGCGATGGACTTCATCTTCCGTCAAGCCGAGGAGGGCGGCGAGCCAGGCGGCGAGGGACTGTTCGAGCCCAAGAACATCGGGAATCGCGTTCACCGGAATCAGGGCGCGGTCCGCTTCGCCGATTTCGATACACTGTACGAGGAGTCCATCCGCGTCCGGCAGCATGTCGAATGTGATCCGAACCGTGTGCGGCGACGACGCCTTGAACTGATACTGGAAATTCAGGTTCGGTACCGCCCGACGCATTCGGTAACCCGCCGAATCAAGCGGATTCAGCGGAATAAGCCGCAATTCCCCGCTTCGCGAACTGAAACGCTGTCCAAGGGAAGAGAGCCCCAAAGCCCCGTTTTCATCGAACAACAGCGCCATCGCCCGCGCCGAACGGACAATATCCGCAGTCACGGTCAAACTCAATGCGGTCAGGGTACGGTCGAGCGCCTGCCCGTAAGACTGCTGGGCGGTGACGGATTGCGCCGCACCGGTTCCGCTGAACTGGAGTCCGTCGTCGCACACTCCGAGAAATTCGTCCCGGAAAATCACCGCGCACGGACCGATCTTCAAATCATTCATATTTTCAACTCCTGGATTTCTGTTTTTTTGGCCGCACATACACGAAAATCGTCAACCTCCGTCATTCGAAATACGAGACAAACTCCGCACCTCCGGAATTTCTGATGATATTTCTTTGCAAATATACTTTGCATGGGATTGACAAACCGGAAAATCGTTGTATAATTAAAATATGCAAAGTATGTTTGCGTAAATTATTTATTTTGGAGTTTTCAATCATTTATGGCGGCGCAAAGCACCCTGAAAAACATCGCGGAAAAGGCGGGCCTTTCGGTCCCGACCGTCTCGCAGATTTTAAACAACCGGAAGAATTTCTGTTCGGAAGCGACCAAACAGCGCGTCCGCGAAGTCGCCCGTGAACTCGGTTATCGCCCCAATTTTGCCTACAAGCTGATGCAGGGGCAGAAAACCAAGACCGTGGCGATTCTCAACTCCATGCCGCAGATGAATTCCGAAGAGTACATATTGAAACTGATCATGCTGTTGATTTCGGGATTTGACCGGCTGGGCTACTCGGCATACTGCCATGCTTTTTCACGCGACCCGGCTGCGAACCTCGAAAAAATCCGCACACTGATCAACCGCGGCGTCGAGCACTTCATTTTCCTCGGTTGTCCGTTCGGGCATGAGCCGATTCTGAAAGAGCTGAAAAAATACAAACTGCCGGTCATCGGCAATTCCCCTTTTTATGAACGGTGGGTGGAGAAGGGAGTCAAATCCGGTACCTGTGAAATTCTTCGTTTTTTTGAATCACAGGTCGGATCGAATTATAAACTGATCTGCCAGGAGAAAGAAGCCAGCGAGGGTAATGAAAAGATCAAGGCGCTGATGGCCATGTACGGCTATTCCAATGTGGACCTTGCCGTTCATGAAAAAGTCTTCCTGTCCGAAAATATCGATTTTGAAGTTTCGGACTACGCGGAGCGCGCCTATCCGGTCGCCCGCGAAGCTACCAGGAGACTGCTGGAACAGAAGCCGGATATTGGAGCAATTCTATATATGAACGACAGTTTTGCGGTTGGCGGTGCGGAATTCATTCTTCAGCCGGGCAATGAGAAATACCGTCGTATCCTGTTGGCCGGATGTAATAACGAGCATATAATTCGCAAATTTCCATTACCGATCTCCTCCATCGAATTCCGTTTGGAGGAAATGGCCGAGCAACTGGTCCTCAATGCGCTGGGTTCCGCTGAGTGCCGGATATCGATTCCCCCCCGGGTTTTTCTGAGAACCACATGTACGGAAGCCCAATATCCCCCCTGGAACGAAACCATTATCGATTTAACCATATAAGGAGCACGGAAAAATGAAAAAACGATTCACACTTATAGAACTTTTGGTTGTGATTGCGATCATTGCCATCCTGGCGGCAATGTTGCTGCCCGCCCTGAACAAAGCCCGCCAGAAAGCCTATCTGGCGAACTGTAAATCAAATTTGAAACAACTGGGAACCTCTTTGTCGCAGTATGCCGGGGACAGCGATGAATGGGGCCCCTATACGAGCAGTTATGCCACCCATGTCCAATATATGTATTACTGGACCATGGCGGTCCGGGATTACCTGCCCTATCAGACGGTGGATGGCGTGACCGGAGAGGCCGGGTCCCGTTTCTACAAAATCGTACTTTGCCCCGGCGATACTTATGATTCAGGAGAAACGACGAACTATCCGGGATACTACAATTACCGGGTTTATGCCGGTTACAACCTGCTTTTCGGTATGGCCAGCCGGACGGATAGTTACGGCTGGTACGGCTGGTATCACAATTATTCAGCCCCGGCGGGCACGACCAAACTTTATCCGTGTCCAAGCCTGAAATTCCTGGGCCGAAAAGTTGCGGATCCGGTAACAAAGCGTACGGGAGAATTGCAGACGGGTTCCATGCAGCCGATATTGGCGGACCGCTATTCCACGCTCGGCTATATGCCGGCATTCGGGGGAAAACATCGCCCCTTGTCTCATGGGAAGGGCATGAATATCCTTTTTGCCGATCTCCATGTCGGATATTGGGGCGGAGACGGGGCGAATTATGTAATGCCGCTTCAGGAAAACAATATCGTAAAATTCGAATGAAAAACGGCAGAACCTGCGAAAGTAATGGACTGACCACACATCACTGAAAATTTGATAAATCCTGAAAGCAAAAAGGAAAAGGAAGTATGAAATATCTCATTCTGGCAAGTGTAATCTGGTGTATGGCCGGGACCGCGCC
>CALABZ010000129.1 GCA_937888615.1 uncultured Lentisphaeria bacterium
ATTCGACGCTTATTTCAAGAATTATGAATTCTTGCTCGGCACCTGCGCCAACGCGACCGAACTCCTGTTGAACAGTCCCCCCTCGCAACAGCAGTACGATTTTCATACCTATGGCGAAATCAAAGATAAAACCGAAAAGATCAAGGACTTTTCTTATTCGTCCACTTACGGGCGGGATATTTCATTCAAGGATATCATTTACCTGTTGCCGCCAGGGGTACAAGAGCCCGACGCCAAACTCCTGAAAACCATGAAACAGCTCTATCCCCTGCGCAAAACCCTGTATAACGCGGTCCTTGGCAGCCTGAAACCCCTGCTCCCCGCCGCATCCACCCCGGAAGACCTGGAATTGGCGGCGCGAAACAATGCCCTGCCCCCCTTGATGGTAGCCTATATCGGCAATCGTGACGGCATGACCGTGGGCTTCCCGTTCGAGCTGGATTATGCAAAAGATTATGATCCCAGAAAGCGCAACTGGTACATCAATGCCCTGAAAGAACCCGACCACTTCGTCTGGAGCATGCCGTACATCGACATCGGCGCCAGCCAAAGCAACGTGCTTACCTGTTCCAAGGCGATCTGCAACGACAGCGGCGAAGTAATCGCCGTCGCCGCCGCCGACATCTCCTGGGAGCACCTCTTGAAACTACTCGAAAACACCGGCAATAACGGCAGGTATGTCGAAAATAAATTCCTGGTGGACGAAAAAGGCAATATCATCACCGATTCCACCCATACACTGAACCCCGAAAAAACCAAAAATGGCCTGAAATTCCAGGAATTCCAGCCCAATCGCCTGCTGAACAGCATGTGGCGGCGCAAAAACGGCTGGATTTTCGTCAAACGCAAAAACAATTACCTTTACTTCTTCATGGAAATTAAAACCCTGAAGTGGCTCTACATCGAAAAAATCAACTTTGACGAATTCATCAAATCGCAGTAGGCCGGAGGCTCTGCAACCATGAAAAACCCCGATAACGAACCTGACGATAAAACCATCGAACTGAACCACGACGCCGATCTGCCTCCTTCCGGCAATTCAACCGGCAGAACATCCAAAATCGTGAGGGAAAACGATGCCTATACTTATCGGTCGCAAAATTCCAATTCCTTTGTCGGCGAGCATGTGACCCCGGACAACGCCCAAAAGCCGAATCCCGACGATCACCCCGATCATGTCGAAAAAACGTTGATTATGCCGCCCCGCCAGAGCGCACCCCATACCGCTCCTCCCCCCGCCTCCGCCGGCACCGGTGCGACTGAAAAGAAAGAGGATTTGCCGGAAACAGGCACCAGCATCGGCGAATTGATTACCGAAGTCTGCCGCAACATCGTTTCCGGTATTACCGGAACCAGGGTGTCGGACTGGAACGAGACCATTTACGAGGAAGACGAACCCCTTGATACCAGCACCACCGAAGAAGAAATCGCCGCGGAAAATTTCGACAGACTGGACCTTCGCGTAGAACTCCGTGATGAAATCGCCCGCGGCGGACAAGCCTGTATCAACCGCGGCTTCGATAAGGAATTCCACCGGGTCATCGCCGTCAAATCCCTCCATGACAAGCTGAAATCCAAGGAAGATTACCGCAGGGCTTTCATATCCGAAGCGAAAGTCACCGCGCAACTGGAACATCCTTCCATCGTCCCGGTATACGGCATTTATGAAGACGGCAAGAATGGGCTCCACCTCTCCATGAAGCTCATTCGCGGCAGAACCCTCAAGGAATATTTCGATCGCACCCGCCTTCATTACCGCAAAATGCCCCCGCTTGCCAGAAAACGCTACGAACGCTCGCTGCTCTGGAAACGGCTCGACATCTTCCAGCGTGTCTGCGAAGCCATTTCCTATGTCCACTACCGCAAGGTCATACACCGCGACCTCAAGCCCGAAAATATCATGATCGGCAGTTTCAATGAAACTTACGTCATGGACTGGGGCATCGCCGAATACCGCAACCAGCAAGACTCCACCTGGAGCGGCAAAGTAGCCGGCACACTCCAATACATCGCACCGGAAATCATCAACAAGCAGCCCTACGACGAACGCTCCGATATTTTTCTGCTGGGGCTGATCCTTTATGAAATCGTTTTTCTGAAACAGGCCTACGCCCCCTCCAAAAGCAAGGATGAAGCCATTTACAAGGCCCGCCATTGCCTGATCGAGCCCTTCACCCACTATTTCAACTGCCGGGTCGACAAAGACCTGAAAATGATTATCGCCAAAACGCTCAAGCCGGACCCGGATGAACGCTACCATTCCGTCAAGGAGCTGGAAAAGGATCTTACCGCATTCAGTCAGGGCAACGAAGTCTCCGCCAATCCCGACAACATTTTCGACAAGATCCTCCGAAAAGTCCGGCTTCATTACAAAATACTGCTCTTTTTCTCCCTGGTGCTGCAGCTCTGATTTGCGTGTTTACACAAACCCTATCGGCCTGCTGCTGCTCTCCTTTACCGCCCTGGTCGCGGTGGCCCTGTACCGGGAAATGAATCACCGCCAGGTCGCCGTCAAAAAAGACCGCGCCATGACCGAAATTTACGCCAGGGGCCTTTATTCCTGTTCCTACTTCGACCGCCAGTTCCAGGATTACGAATACCTCCTCTCCACCATCGCGGGAGAAGCCGCCCTGCTCTACAAAGCCGAACGGATCCAGAACATCGAACCCCATATTTATACGATCCGGGATCTAAAAAACCCCGAAACCGCTCCGCCGGACTTCGCCTATGCCCCGACCTTCAAGAAGAATATCTCCCTTGACTACGTCACGTTCATTTATCCGAACATCACCGATACCCCCTCCCCGGAATACCGCAGCATGATGGATGTCCTGTCCCTGCTGAAAGACAGCCTGCGCGCCGCCGTCGTCAACAGCCTTGTTCCCCCGCCGCCGAAAAACGCCGACGCCGCCACCATCAACCACATCATCCGCAACGTTACCAAACCGACCATTTCATCGGTTTTCGCCGGATTCAGCAACGGACTCTTCATCCTCTATCCATCGCGTACCGATGTCTCTCCCAACTATGATCCCCGCAAACGCAACTGGTACATCAACGCCGCCGCCTCTCCCCGCCAGGCCATCTGGAGCAAGCCCTATGTCGATACCGGCGAGTTCAAAGACCTCGTCATCACCTGTTCCCGCGCCATCCTTGACGACTACAACCAGCCGATCGGCGTCACCGGAGCCGATGTCTCGCTCAGCCAACTGATCAGTACGCTTTGTGAAACCGGCAACAGCGGCAAATTTGTCAAAAACAAATTTCTGGTCGATGAATCCGGCAATATCATTGCGGATAGTTCCGGCAAACTGCTGGCCTCAAGGAACAGCAACGATGAATTGGAGTTCCGCCATTTTCCCTATTCGAAATTCCTGCCGAAGATGTGGGAGCATAAAAACGGTTGGCTCTTCTCGGAAGAAGACGGCGTGAATTACCTTTACTTTTATCTCGAAATCGAATCGCTGCAATGGCTCTATATCGAACGGATCGATTTTGACGAACTGCTGACGTATTATTGACCGCCGCCGTCTTTCCCGCTCCGGGAAAATCATCAACGGGTGATCACCCGGCTTTCATGGGTCAGGTCGTAGGAAATGCGGTATAATCCGTTGCGGACGTTCGTTTCGATCGCCTCGCGCAACTGCATGAACGCATGGTTGAAATTTGCGGGACGGCGAGGGAAAAACACCTTGTAAACCCGCCTTTTATAGTCGGCGGTGAATGACAGCCGGTCCGGGTCCGACACCCAGATTTCATGGATTTTGAATTCCGGGAAATACATCACCGCCACCATCAGCAGGTCTACCGCGGATTGTACTTCCGGGATATCGTTGCCCGGAATCAGGTTCAATCCCGAATCCAGGCCATTGATCTTCGGCAGGGCTCCGGCCAGCTTGCGGTAGTAAATCGCCGGCATGATGACGGTGGACTCGTCCACCACCACCGCCTCGCGTCGTCCCCGCACCACAGCCCGGGGGATACGTTCCTCAAGCTGAATCCGCAGCAGATCCGGCAAAACCCGTTCAACGGACGCGTCTTTGATGTTTGGAATTCCGATCAGTTTGTGGCGCAGCGTCTTCAGGTCCAGCGCAAAAAGGTTGTCATGGTCGAGTTTCAGCTCCAGTTCCGATTCGATCAGCCGGTTCCGCCCGTTCCAATAGCCGCGGCTGCTGGTTTCCACGCCGCGCAGGATAAAGTGCGGATTGCGGGAAAACATCGCCCGTTCCAGCCAGACCAGCAACGCCCAGACACCGCCGAAAATACACAGCAGCAGGCACAATGCCAGAATGAATTTCAGGGCTTTTCTGCCGCCGCCGTGCCGTTTCGCATCCGATGTATTTAATTTTTCTTTGCGGGCCATAATTCCTCAAGCAAAACATTTCAAGTAATATACTGCTCATTCGGGGGAGTTTCAACCTGTGTCCGTCAACTTTTCCGTTCAGGCTTTCGGGTCGAAAATCTTCCGCAGTCCTTCCCCGGTGAAATTGAACGAACAAACGATCAGGAACAGCGCAATCCCGGGGAACAACGTCAGTTGCCAGTAGTGGAACGGATCATCCAGCGCCTGCCGCAACAACCCGCCCCAACTGGCGGTCGGCGCCTGTACTCCGAACCCCAGGAAGCTTAAACCGCTCTCGGCCAGGATCGAACCGACAATCCCAAACGTAAAACTGATCAACAGCGGTGCCGAGACATTCGGCAGTAAATGGTACAGCATCAAACGCCGCACCGGCATTCCCGCCACCTCGCAGCTGCTGATATAAGGAAACGCGCGGACTTTCAACACCTCGCCGCGCACCAACCGGCAGAAACCGATCCAGTCGGTCAACCCGATAACGGCGATCACCACCAGGATCGATTGTTCGAATTTGTAATCCCGCAGCATCGACATCAGGATCAACAACAGCAGAAATGACGGGAAACAGATGAAAATTTCGACAATCCGCATCGTAATCAGGTCGAACCTGCCGCCGAAATAACCGGAGCAAATCCCGATCGTTGTCCCAATCAGCAACGCAATCCCGGTAGCCGCCAGTCCCACCGCCAACGACACCCGCGCCCCGTACAGCATCCGCGCGGTCAGGTCGCGCCCGATGTTGTCGGACCCCAGCCAATGCCGCGCATTGGGTTTCTCATTGATCCGGGCCTTCTGTTCAAACGGTCCATAAGGATTCGGCGCGAAAATCATGATTTTGCCCGGCGTGCCGCGCTCGGTCAGATAATCGGTTTTGTCCAGGCGAGGCTTCACCAGGAAAAACGGCACCAGCAGTGCCAGCGACACCACCAGCAGTACCCAGCGTACCATTCGCGGCCACTTTTTCGCGACAGCCCATGCAATCAGCCCGAACGGCAGCCACAGCAGGAGATAATTGAAAGCACACTCGACCAGCACCTCGGAACTGTCCGGAGCGAACAGCGAATGCAGAAAAGGCATGCTCCACGTGCCGTCGTCGATCATCAGCAACGGCCTCTGGTTGGAAATCAGCGGAGCCAATACCGCGGTCAGGAGCATCAGGACCACACCGAACAGACCGGTGAGCGCCAACGGATCGCGCCTGAACTTTTTCCATGCACTTCGCCGGAGCGATACGACTTCGTCCATCAGTTCAGTTCCCGAATCATTTCAAGTTCACGCCGCAGCAATGGCGTCAACTGTTCCTGAACGGCTGGATCGGCCAGTTCGCCCAGCGTCCAATACCGAACCTCGTCCACTTCCTCCCGCTGGAGACTGAACGTCCCCTCGTAAACCATGGCGAACGTCCGGATGTCCTCCGACTCGACTTCATTGCGCACTTTCATGTCGAAAAGGTGCTTCAATGCCGGCGGCGCCTTCACCCCCAGTTCTTCGCCGAGTTCGCGGCGCGCGGCCGCTTCCCAGGTTTCGCCGGGGTTCAGGTGACCGCCGACGGCGGTATCCCACTTGCCGGGCTGGATGTCCTTGGCGGCCGAACGTTTCTGCAGGAGAATCCGACCGTCTGGATGACGCACCACGATATGCACCGAACGGTGAATCAGCGCCGGGTTGCCGTGGCATTCACGTCGCGGAGCCAAACCGACGCGATTACCCGCGTCGTCGTATATCTCGAACATCTCGCCGTTTACGCTCATGAGTCCTTTTTGCCGCTTGTATCGGATTTTTTCTTACGGGGTGCGGCCTTCTTTTTCGGCGCCGGGGTTTTTGGCTTCACGTCTTCGAATTCAGGAAAGAACAGCAATTTCTGGTTGTCCAGCGTCACGCGCATCTTTTTGGCTTCTGTCAGGCCGCCTTTCAGGATTTCTTCGGCCAGCGGATCTTCGATATAGCGTTCGACGGCGCGGCGCAGGGGGCGCGCCCCGTATTCCGGCTGGAATCCTTTCTGGATAATGAAATCCTTGACATTGTCATCCATGACCAATTCGATGCCGCGTTCCTTCATGCGTTCGGCGACCTTGCTGACCTCAATATCGACGATCTTACGCAGGTCTTCGCGGTCAAGTTGACGGAAGACGATAACATCGTCAACACGATTCATGAATTCCGGTTTGAAGTAACGCTTGGCGATTTCCATCAGCCGTTCCGCGGTCTTTTCGGCGGAGCCGTCCGGTTTCCCGGTGCCGAAACCGAGCGTGGCGGTACTGTTCATCTTTTCCGCGCCGATATTGCTGGTCATGATGATGATCGTATTGCGGAAGTCAATGCGCCGTCCGAGAGTGTCGGTGATCTTGCCCTCTTCGAGAATCTGGAGAAGCATATTCATGACGTCCGGATGCGCTTTTTCGATTTCATCGAAGAGCACCACCGAGTATGGACGGCGGCGGACCCGTTCGGTCAGCTCACCGCCTTCGCCGTGGCCCACGTAACCGGGGGGCGAACCGATCAGGCGGCTGACGTTGAATTTCTCCATATATTCGGACATATCGACCTGAATCAGCGAATCGGAATCGCCGAACATGAATTCAGCCAATGCCTTGGCCAGCAATGTCTTGCCGACGCCGGTCGGACCGAGGAAGATGAACGAACCAATCGGTCTGGCCGGATTCTTCAAATCGGCGCGCGAACGCCGCAACGCCCGCGAAATGCTCGATACCGCGTCGTCCTGACCGACCACCGTGCGCTTCAGCTCTTCCTCCATTTTCAACAGGCGGATGCTTTCGCCTTCTTCCATCTGCTGAACCGGCACGCCGCTGAGCTTGCCGACGACCTTGGCGATATCCAAAGCGGTGATTTCTGGTGGATTTTCAGCGCGGCCGACTTTCCATTTTTCGTTGATTTCCTCAAGCTGGCGGCGGAGCATCCGCTCGGTGTCGCGCCATTCGGCGGCTTCTTCGAATTTCTGTTCGCCGACGAGCTTGTCCTTGTTGGCCATGGCCTCGGCGATTTCCTGGGTCAGCTTGGTGGTGTCGGGCGGCTTCGGAGCGTTGGCGATGCGGGCGCGGGCACCGGCTTCGTCCATCACGTCAATCGCCTTGTCGGGCAGGAAACGCCCGGAAATATAACGGTCGGAGAGCTTGGCGGCGGCGCGCAGGGCATCGTCCGTATAGCGAACGTTGTGGTGTTTCTCGTAATTTTTGCGCAAGCCGAAAAGAATTCGTACCGTGTCCTCGACGGACGGCGGCTCGACGATGATCGGCTGGAAACGGCGTTCAAGCGCGGAATCCTTTTCAATGCCCTTGCGGTATTCGTCAAGCGTGGTAGCGCCGACGCACTGAAGTTCGCCGCGCGACAGGGCGGGTTTAATGATATTCGCGGCGTCCATCGCGCCCTCGGCCCCGCCCGCGCCGACGATCGTATGAAGTTCGTCGATGAAGAGGATTACTTTCTTCGACGTGCGCACTTCGTCGATCACCGCTTTGATGCGTTCTTCGAACTGGCCGCGGTACTTGGTCCCGGCCACCATCAGCGGCAGGTCCAGCGCATAAATCATTTTGTCCGCCAGAATATCCGGCACCTTGCCGGACGCGATTTCCTGGGCAAGTCCTTCGAGGATGGCGGTTTTGCCGACCCCGGCCTCGCCGATCAGCACCGGATTGTTCTTGGTACGGCGGCAAAGCACCTGAATGACCCGTTCGATTTCGTCCTGACGGCCGATTACGGGGTCGAGTTCGCCCTTGGCGGCCATTTCGGTCAGGTTGCGGCCGAACGCATTCAGCGCGTTCAGGTTTTCGTTGGCGGAACCGCCGCCATCGGCGGAATTGCGGAGCGGCCCGGAAGAACCATCGATCCCGTCCTGGGGTTCGTCCTCGTCGGGTTCGGGCAGGTAGTCGGAATCAAGGGCGCGAATCACTTCTTTGCGGACGCGTTCCACATCGACGTTCATGGCCCGAAGGATTTTGGACGCGGCGCTTTCGCCTTCGCGCAGCAGCGCCAACAGCAAATGTTCGGTTCCGATAAAGTTGTAATTCATCGACTTGGCCTCGGTGGCCGCCAGAATCAAGACACGTTTCACCCGCGGCGTGAACGGAATCAAGCCGTCCTGCCGGGTATTGCCGCCGACGCCGCAGACCTTTTCCACCTCAAGCCGGAGTTGGTCGAGGTTCAGCCCCATCGATTTAAGGACCATGACCGCCACGCCCTCGCCGAGCGCCAGCAGCCCCAGCAGCACGTGTTCGGTCCCGACATAATCATGATTGAAGCGCTCGGCTTCTTTCTGAGCGAGTACCAGAACATTCCGGGCCCGCGGCGTCAGGTTTTTCATTCCTGCAAAAAAATCGTCATCCATAGCCATATGCAACGTCTCCCTGATATTATGGTCACAAAAGTAATATATATCCTGAAAATGAAAACGCAAATTATCTAAACCCTGCTTGCACTTTCTCTTCCCCGCATTATTGTTATGACGACTTTTATCGACAACTTAAACAGGGGGATATGCATGATAATTTTGAAATTACTTCTCATGTTCATCGGAGTCTGGATAATCATCGTGGCGATCCAATTTGGTGCCTATTTGCTGGCGTCGAAGATCATCCGCAACGATACTCCGCCGGTGGCGTTCCTGGTCATTGCCGTGCTCAGTTCGCTGTTCATGCTGATTCCCGGAATCGGCTTGCTCATTTTTCCGTTCGTCCTGCTGTATATGCTGTGCCGGATTGCCGGACTGAATTTATGGCCGCCGGCCCTGTTGATCGCGATTATCGGCACCTTTGTCAGCAGCCTGGTTTTCGGGCTCCTGCGCTATATCGCCCAAACCTATATCATGTGACATTGTTTTTATTTTTTACAATAAATTGCGCATTTTCCGTGTTGGCCTGTTGACAAATCGGTTTCCCGGCGTATAATATATATAGAAATATATAGAATATAAAAACAGACAACCATGAAATATCAGCAAATAACCGATGAACAGAACCATTTGCCGAAGTACCGGCAAATCGCCAAAACCCTCCGGGAACGCATCCTGAACGGCGAACTGCCGGAAGGCACCCGCCTCCCTCCCGAACCGGAATTGGCCGAGGAATTGGGGGTCAACCACCTGACCTTGCGGAAAGGGCTCGCAATCCTCGCGGAACAAAGTCTGATCGCCCAGGTCCAGAAAAAGGGGACCTTCGTCACCTACCGTCGGAAAATCCACCGCCGGATCGGCATACTGTCCTACTCGGTCATGTATCAGGACACCTATTTCATGCGGTTGATGCTGATGCTGTCCCGGGCCGTGACCAGCCATGAAGACACGGAACTCGTCCTGCTGACGATCGAAAACCTCGAAAAACAAGGCAGGAAACGACTTCTCGAAATGCTCAACCACAGCAAATGCGACGGCATCTTCATCATCGCCGCCAGCCTGAAACTGACGCATTTGCTGAACGAGCCCGAATTCGATCATATCAATATGGTATTCTGCAACACCGGAACCGGTCGGACCGGGCTCTCCAAGCGGCATTTCGTCGAGTCGGCCAACACCATCACCCGCGGACTGGAATACCTTCATCAACTGGGACATCGAAGGATCGGCTACCTGACAATTGATTCGTCGCTCTATACTTTCGCCCGCGAACGCAACGAGGAATTTTACGCCGCGGCCCGAAAACTGGACATCGCGACGGACCTGGTCCGCGTATCAAGCCGCAGGCGCATCAACAGTTACGACGATGAATGGTACGACGATTGCCGCGCGGCCATGCTGGACCTGTGCCGAATGCCTCCCGACCAACGCCCTACCGCCGTCATCGGCGCCAACGCCAGTTGCATCCTCGGTGCCTGGCAGGGTGTCATGGACATGGGGATGAGGATACCGGACGATATTTCGCTGCTCGGGGTGGACGCGGACATCAGCGCCAACCCGCACCTTTCCGCACTGGCACAGCCGTTGGAGGAAATCACGCAAAAAGCCCTGGCGCTGCTGTTCTCCATGAACACCCCCGGCAAACATCTGAAGCAAAACCTGTACGAATACGACGTGGTTGTCATGGAACGCGGCAGTTGCCGAAGCGTCTGATCACGCTTTATTTAAATTTATTGAGTTATTAACAGTTATAAAGAAAAGGATATCGAAATGAAATTTTCAGCATTGCTTTTACTGGAACTGCTCTGCCTCGGCGGCGCCTTCGCCGGAGCCCCCGACTACCGGGGAGAGCCGCGGAAGAAAATCATTGAAACAAGCTGGGTTACGCCATCGACCGCATTCCTGCGCGAAAATATCCGGACCCTCGAAAAATACGCCCCGGTTGACGGTATCCGCATCCGGATTGACGGTCAGGGCGAACTTGACGGCCAGCAGGTTCGATGCGCCAACTATGATATTTTCGGCAAAACCGCATGGAAATACGAATGGTTCGCCCAGGCCGTCGACGACCTGAAAAATACCGAATTCCGCAAATTCAGCGATAACTTCATCGGCACCACAGTCATGCCCGGCGGGCTTGACTGGTTCGACGACGCCGCCTGGGCCGCGGTCTGCAATAATTTCGGGATCATGGCGCGTATCGCCCGCGAAACCGGCATAAAAGGAATCATCTTCGACATTGAGGAATACGGCAAACGTTTCTGGGCCTTCGAACCATCCTGGGGGCATTCATACGAAGACACCGTCCTCAAGGTCCGCCAGCGCGGACAGGAGTTCGCCAAGGCGATTTTCAGCGAGTACCCGGATATGAAACTGTTCTGCTTCTGGTGGCTGTCCTGGTGGGAAGTCCGGCGACACGGCAACCTCAATCTGGTTTTTGCATTCATCAACGGCGTTTACGACGAACTGCCGCCCGGCGCCACGGTCATCGAAGGCGATGAATTCAACAGTTATACCGCTGGCAATGCCGCCGATTACACCTGGCTGCGTTTCAATGTCGACCACGCCTATCCCCGGATGATCGACCCGGCGAATTACCGCAAGTACAAAAGCCAGACCCAGCTCGCCCCGGCGATATTCATGGACGCTTATGTCCTGCATGACAAAGGGAAATGGTTCGACCCGATCGCTCCCCTCGTCAAACAGTATGGACGCGCCGACGCATTCCGCCGCAACCTCGGCTCGGCTCTCGATGCCGCCGACGAATATGTCTGGACCTATGCGGAACGGGTTTCCTGGTGGCCCGGACACGGCAACAAAAACGTCCCCGACCTGATGGAGAAAAAACTCCCCGGCATCACCTGGGCTGTGGAAAGCGCCCGCAATCCGTTGAAGTACGCCCCACAGATCATCTTGAACAACCGGGCGAAAAATCTGCTCAAAAACCCGGATTTCGCCAACCCGGGCAATAAAAAGGACATCCCGGAATGGAAATTCTGGCAAAACCCGCCCTCGAACGGCACCGCCGTCTGGAGCAAGAATGGCGGTAAGACCGGCAACGGCGCCGCCGTTATGAAAGGAACAACCAACGGTGAAATTTTCCAATGCCTCAACGTCGCGCCGGGCCAGAAATACCTGATCCGGGTATATGGCCAGAACAATTCCCCCACGGCCCGCATTTTCGCCGACCTCCGCTGGGGACATCATCAGAAAGGATTCAACAACAACATCCTGAATCAGCAGTTTGAATTGAAAAACCCCGACCAATCCGGTTGGAGCAAACAGGAATTCGTCGTCACCGTACCGTTCTACTCGGACAGGATGTACCTTTTCCTGCCGGTCTATGATCAGGGCCAAGATGATGTCGCACGTTTCAGCAATCCGGAAATTTACCGTTTACAATAAATTATGACTAAAAGAGGATATCAGAATGACAAAACGATTTTTCACCCTCATTGAACTCCTCGTGGTGATCGCCATCATCGCCATCCTGGCCGCAATGCTGCTCCCGGCCCTGCAGAAAGCCCGCGGCAAAGCCCATCAGGCCTCCTGCCTGTCGAACCTTAAACAGTTCTACAACGAATGGCTCATGTACAGCGACGACTACAACGGCAACCTCATCCAATGCGACCCGAACAACAAAGCTTTTCCGAACACGTATGCGGAAATCCTGCTGGCAAACCACGGTGTGACAGCAAGCGCTACGTCCGATGCGACCCGGAATTCCCTGTATTCCAAAATGCTTCATTGCCCAGCGGACGCCGAATATCATTATTCCTACAACCAGAAACCAGTCCTGTGCAGTTACGGCTACAACCGCTATATCAACCGTCCCGCCATCAATGACTGGGGCGAAGGAACCAGCGGACAGGTCATCTGGAAGATAACCCAGCCGAAACGGAATCTGGATATTTCAATCATCCTGGCCGACAACTGGGTGGGAATGCCGTTGAGCAGCAATTATTATATCAAAGACCGTTCCCAGGTGTCGCTTGGCAAAAAAGGTGCGCATTCCCTCGGATTCAACGCCGCCTATCTGGACGGCCATGCATCCAATTCAAACCAACTGTATCACGACAAAAGTTATTACGGCCTGGCCAACTGGAACACCCCTATTAGTTCCCTGGCCCTGTATCGGGGAGTGCAATGAGCAAACGCGCAGAGTGGATGTCCGGCAAATACGGACTGATGATTCATTACCTGCCGCCTGAACTCGAAGGCAGAGACGGTTTCCGTTCGAACGATGTCGATGAAATCACCGCCCGTTTCGATGTGGAGACGTTTCTCCGGCAATTCCTCGAAACCGGCGCCGAATGGCTGATCATGACCCTTGGACAGAACACCGGCTTCTACAACGCGCCAAATGAAGTCATTGACCGCCGCGCCGGCCCCGGGCATTGCGCCAGACGCGATCTGGTGCGGGAAATCGCGGTATCCCTCCGGGAAAACGATAAACGCCTGATCCTGTATCTGCCGTGCGAAATCCATAAAAACCGCAGCATGATCGAACCTTTCGGCTGGTGCGAGGAGCCGGGAACGCCGCAGTTGAAGTTTCAGAAACGCTGGCTGGAAGTCATCCGCTTCTGGGCGGAAGCCTATGGTCCGCTGGTGAGCGGCTGGTGGTTCGACGGTTGTTACCCGTGGGAAAAATTCCACAGCCGCTACATGCAGTGGGATCAATGGCATGCCGCCGCCAGAAGCGGCAATCCCGAGGCGGCAATAACCTTCAACGATGGTTGTTTCTGTGAAAAAAGACTGACGCCGATCCATCAGGGGTTCGATTATTTTGCCGGAGAAGCCAGTGTCCTGTACCACGGCCTGCCGCGTCTCGGCCATGACCTGAAAGGCTTCGCGCCGACCGGTAAAAACATGCCCGCCGACAGTCCCCTGTGGCATGTGCTTTTTCCGGTGGATGCCCTGTGGTGGCACGGAACGCCGCTCGAATCCTGCGGTCTTCATGAACTGCCCGAAAATCCGCTCCACGGTGGGCCCATGCCGCCGGGAACGATGGAGCCCCCCGCCTACCGGGACGCCGACTTACTGAAATTGCTCGATGCCTTCTGCGGGCAAGGCGGCGCGGTAACGTTCAACGCTGGAGTTTTCATGGAGGGCGAAATGGGCACGGATACGCTGAACCAACTTCGAAGGATCGGTCGCGCGTACCGTTCCGCCCGGCGCGAAAGACGTTTCTAAGGGATGAACGGCGGGAAAATTCGCTTTTTTTTCGATTTCGGATTTGTATTTCCGGAAAAATGCTGTATTTTTTAGACCATGTTCACTTCGGGGCATTAGCTCAGTTGGCTAGAGCGCCACACTGGCAGTGTGGAGGTCAAGGGTTCAAGTCCCTTATGCTCCACCATTTATTTTATCAGTGACCACCAGGTTGCATAAAAATAAATGGTTTAGTGAAACAGTTTATTTATTCTACTTTATTCGTATGATTAACGCCAATAACAGAATCTTCGAATTATCAAAAGAGAAGCATTCCCTGAACTTGACAGATAAAGTTCCATGTGCTATTGTAAAATCGAGTTACCTTCCTAGACTCATTGGGATAAAATATAATGACAAAATTAGAGAACAATATCGAACTGCCATCGTTAGGTATAGCAATTCCATCTTGTGGAAGTCCCCGCCGGCAAAAGACATTGTGGCACATGATAAAATCCATCTTGGATCAAACAGTCCCCTTTGATGAAATCATTATTTTTGACAACAGTGGCGAAAACATATTACAGGAACAATCTCCATTCGGAAAAGATCCTCGAATCACTTGGCGTCATTCAGAAAAAAAACTTCCGATTTCCCAAAGTTTTGATACTGCGGCAAGGAGTCTGGGAAGTACATTTATTACTCTGCAAGGAGACGATGATGTGCTGTATCCATGGTTCTGTGAATCAGTAAAAAAAGCGGCGGCTCAAAAAGATGTGGGCGTTGTTTATATTCCATTTGATGAAATGCGGGAAGACGGGAAGGTTATCCCTCGCAACCCGGAAAAACTTTCTCATAAATCATATTTGTCGGATAAAGAATTCCGCAGCATATTTCTTTCACTCGGCAATATTTTGGGATCCATGGCATTGCGGCGCACTGTATTTTTGGAAGCGGGCGGATTTACTGGTTTTTTCCGCACAGGAGTATATACGGACATCATATTGCTCCTTCTTTGTTCCGCAATCGGAAGAAATGTGGCATTGCTGGATAAAACCTGTTTTAAATACCAAATACCGGAGGCAGATTGGTCCGGTTCGGTTCAAAAATATTCAGAATGTCTCGAAGGTATTCGAGCAGTAGATACCGCATTGCAATATCTAAAAGAAAATCTAATGAGGCACGGAATTCCTGAACAGGATTGTTTTCTTCCAAATTATAATCATTATAAATATTTTTGCAATACATTTTTAGATACCTCCAATAACATTCCATTGCAACAATATTTATTATTACTTTGGGCATGTAAGAATTATTCGTTTCGGGATAAGTTTTGGCTCGTTCGAAAAAAACTAAAAATCAAACTTTCATTATTGAATTCACACACAAAGATGAGAATCCACAAATGATTTACGAGATTATGAAAGAAATCCCCGGAGTTTTTATTTATCGGAATTTTCATGCTGCCGATTCTCGCGGAGAATTTATTAAAATATATAATGGGGATGAATTAATTTTGCAAGGAGTTTCTAGCTCCTTTAGGGAATCATACCTTACTGTTTCACAGAAAAACACGATCCGGGGAATGCACTTTCAATCTCCTCCTTATGCTGTAGACAAGTTGGTTACGATTCTGGCCGGAGAAATACTGGATGTGATCTTCGATATGCGTCCAGATTCAACCGGATATGGGAAATCTTTTTCAATAAACCTTTCAGATTCCCACACGACCACTATTTTCGTGCCTGCCGGATGTGCACACGGTTTTCTTGCTCTCAGTGAAAACGCAACAATCATTTATAATACAACTCAGCCTTATCACCCTGAATCCGACTTTGGAATTCATTTCAATTCGATTGGATTTAATTGGCCTGTGGATCCCAGTACCATCATTTTATCTGAACGCGATAAGGGATTCCCGGAATGGGAAAAATTCAAAAATCCCTTTGAAAAACGATGAAGGAAGAAACGATGAACAATAAAACGATTCTCGTAACGGGAGGAACAGGGTTCATTGGCAGTCATCTTGTTCCGGCACTGGTGGAAACGGGTTGGAATGTTGTTGTTTTGTGTCATATTCACAAGCCAACACCCCAGAAAGGTGTGACTATGATATCCATTCCCGCCCAAGCAGAAGGTCTACATGCTTTGCTGGATAAAATCATGCCGAGCGGAATTATTCATCTGGCGACGAATTTTCTTTTGTCTGCCAAAGAAGAAGATTTGGGATCAATCATCCGCGATAATATTGAATTTGGAATCCGGCTCATTGACGCCGCAGTCCATTCACAAGTGCGTTTTTTCATTAATACTGGAACTTTTTGGCAGCACTATCAGGGGGCAGAGTTTGATCCGGTTAATTTTTATGCGGCCTCGAAACAAGCGTTTGAAGATCTTGCTAAATTTTACTATACCCAAAATCTTATTAATTTTATAACACTGTCTCTTAATGACACCTATGGTCCCAACGATACCCGACAAAAACTAATGAATTTATGGAAGAAGCAAAGCATTGATTCCCGAATTCCCATGAAGATGTCTCCCGGAAATCAGTTGTTGGATATCCTTTACATTGATGATGTTGTTTCCGGTTTTCTCCAAATATTGGATCTTTCCTGGGCAGATACGGAAAAACGTCTAAATGGATCACACTTTTATTTAAGTGCAGAAAAAAAATATTCTATCAAAGAATATGCCGCCATATTCGAAACAGTATCGGGACAATCTTTAAATATCGAATGGGGGGCAAGACCCTATCGCAACCGAGAAGTCATGAATCCTCAATGCACAGGAATTCCTTTGCCGGGCTGGATACAACAAGTATTTCCAGAAGAAGGGATTCGACGTTTTTTGAGCGACTGAACCTGATAGAGTTCGCTCGGCTTGATTGCCAATTGTTCGCTGATATCTTCTCCGATTTTTATCCATGGCTTACCGGTCTTTGGGCAGATTTTTTTATCTTGGGACCGCCGCCGGTAGTGTCCGTAATTATGCGCACATTTGTTTATCTTCGCGCCCGCCCGATTAAATCAGCGGTATAAACGCTTTGACGTTTACAGCGGATGAGCTCAACGCATAAACTGGTCGTCTGTTTCATTTGCGGCATCGGTGTCGATAACGGCATCATAAATACCATGTGAAGAGCGGATCATATTTTTATACTCAATCAGGGTGAAAATACGATCCGCTCAATATCATCAATATCTGCTGGCGATTATTTGGAAATAGTTCAAGTCACTGCCATCCATCGTCCTCCGGGGTTTTGTGGCCTGTTTGATTTCCACGGTATCCCCGGCATTAAGTGAACTGATGGTGAAATCCACACTTGCAGAAGTTCCTATCGATTGCCGGATACAAAGCGGTTCGCCGTTTTTTAATATTGCCATTTGGGTTATATCCGTCTCCTGTCCATTGGCACTGTTCGTTCCCGCCAGGACACGCACATTTCTCAAACCGCCTATCGGCGCGGTGAATTTGCCGTTTTTGACATCATAACAAGACTGAAAGTTACCTGTATCACTCGTCGCGGTTGGTGTTGAATAAGCAACAACTATAGCTGTGGGTCCAATTGTCTGGACTGTTTTTTTAGACTCGAATATCATTACATTATTAAATATCCGGGTGCCGCCTTCTACGGAATTAAGGCCTTTTTCCCTGTCATCATTAAAGCTTCCTTCATCAATTTCTATCCGAGCATAAGGATTACCGATTTTCGCGTAGATCGATTTACGATTAATGCCGTGAAAGTTGCAGTTTATGATTCTTATCCGACCGGTAAACAAGAAATCGGTATTGATCGGAGGCTTGTCCCCTCCCATATATCCGCCGCAGTTGGACAGTACGAGACTGGCAGATTTTTGTATTACCTTATTGCCTTTATAATCCTGCGTAGGTATTTTATGGGGATTGGCCGCGGCAAAGAGATTGCCCGCTTCTATATTTGCGTTACTTACATATATGACACCATAGTTGCTGTAATAATTCTTTTTAGTGCATTTTATCGGTTGAGATTCGAGGACAGGGCTTCTTGTGGAAAAGTTTGCCAATGCTCCTCCAGTAATAAATACGGCGCCTCCAATCGTCCTTACAACTGTAGTATCGGCGGATTCCCATGCCTTTTTTCTGGAGTCTTCTTTCGGCAGAGACCAGGGGAAAGAGTAGAGCAATGCATTCGAAAAATGAACTACCGAATTTGTCCCAACGACTTCGACTGCACGCAGGCAGTGTAGTGTGGCCCCTCCATTTATCTCGATTTCACTATCTCCCAATTCAGCATCGCCAGGCTTGCCGCTTGTCGCCCATTGCTTATTGCCAATCAACCACGGCAGAGAAGCGCGCCAAATCGTCACATTGTTGCTTATAAAATGCCTGGCATTTACGTTGATCATGCAATCATAACCTAAATTGTAGTTGCCCTCAATGTACAGTGTGCCTGTAATTCGATTGGCGTGTCTTTCGAATTTCAAAAGGTGCGGATATTTTCCGCTTTTGCTGGCGATGAGCCATGCGGCTTCGGCATGGATGGTAACGTTGGTTGCAGAAACAGTCAAGCTCTTGACCAGATAAGACTTTGTAAGTACAATGGTAGTTCCGCCGCCCGGGGCAAATCCTTTATCGGGAAGAGAAGTGTTGATGGCTTTTTGAAGAGCGACTGTATCATCAACGACACCATCACCAATGGCTCCGAACCATTCCGGGTATACTTTTCGGATTCCCCTGACATCACCCTGACCCGTGAAAACACGACCGAAGCCGGCCTTAAAAGAGTTTTTGAACGTTACAGTGACGCCTTCGGCTATATTGAAATTGACTCCATTGTGAAATACCACTGGATCCGTAAAGGCGATGTCGGTTTTTATATCGTAAGTGCCTGAAGGAATGTCATAAACTCCATCGGAAAAATACGTTTTAAACAGATCGTCGCCCATTGCATTTGTCGCCATCGTCCATATGGCGCAAAATACGGAGAAAATAATGAGACATGACCTTTTCAGCGAATGTCGTTCGATTTGTTTTGCTTTTTTCATCATAATGTTCCTTGCTGCTTGAGAGGTTTTGTCAAAACTTTTATAGTAAAATTATATTTATGTATTTGTTGTTTACGGAGATACCACCAATTTTCATTCCCTTCCCCTACTGGATGTCGAGAAAATCAGAGTTATCCATCGGGTTGCTCCGACGAGAATGAGCCCCTGGTTCAAAGCTCGTCGGAGCCGGAGCCAACACAGTGGAGAAGTCAATGCATTCGAGAATGGCTCCACCGGCGATGAACCATTCCGGCCTCCCGCTCAACGTTGAAAAATCAACTGCGTGATTTTTCAACATCGCT
>CALABZ010000130.1 GCA_937888615.1 uncultured Lentisphaeria bacterium
GCCCGGATTGGCGGGACAATGCCCCGGCTGTGGCGAGAGCCTGGAAATATTTTGCCGCCGGATACCGCTGTTTCCCTGCCAATATCGCTTTTGCCTGGTACGGACCACTGCATCACTCGATCGTCTGGCCGTTGTATCTGTTTCCGGTCGATCGGCCAATTCCGCCGAGCTGGCTTCTGCGCAGTTTCCCGGAAGTCGGCGGCGACCGCATCGGCGAATGCCTGGTTTATCAGCATACGCTTTCGGAAGGACTGGATTTATGCCGGAAAATGTCCCGGCTCTGGCAGAAAGGGTTGGATATCTTCAGAGATCTGCTTCCCGCTTATCCCGACGATCCCGCCCGTATAGCGGACATCGGCCTGGCCGAAGCGATCGGGTTACAGATGAAAAGCGCCTGCAATCTGCTGGAATTTTATTTGCTCCGGGAAACCATGTTTTTCCACCAAGAAGACCATCTGGAACGGCTGCGGGCAATCGTTCAGGATGAAATCGGTAATTCGAAACTTATGCGGGAGTTCTGCGCGAAGGATTCGCGCCTGGGATATCATTCCGAAGCCGAGGGCTACCTCTTTTTTCCGGAAAAACTCAGCGCCCGGATTGAACTGCTGGAAAAACTGCTCAAGGAAGATTTTCCGGAATTCCGCCTTGACGCTCCGTGGATCAATGCATATACCGGCATCGCTCCCGTTGGGAAGCAGGCTGTCTGCCGGTACGGCACTCCGGCTGCCGCTATGGAAAAGACCGGGGATTCCGGTATCGCCTGGAATTCGTATTATGACGCGGAAAAGCTGTTTTTGATATTCAGGGGTATCGTTGGGAAAGCCTTCACGGTTGAGCTCGAACCCTGCCGCTTGTGGCCGCCGTTTCGGATTGACTTCGATGCGTCGGGGCAACCGCTGCTTGATGATCTGGTTTTCCGCGAGACGCCGCAACTGGACTATCTGTACTGCCCGGATGAAATCACAGTCGGGATACCGCTGGAAATATTTGCCGGTTATCGCAGAGAAGGATTCCCGATACGGATTAATGTCTGGAGTGAAAACCATGCCTGGGTGGAACGCCAACCCTGGCCGAACCGATTGCTGCACCGGGACTTTAACCCGGCCTGCGCCGGCTGGTTGATTTTTGAATAAGGCGTAAGAAGATATTTTCCCTGAAATTGGTAGTGTCAAAAATAATATGAAAATTATGAAAAATAAAAACTCATTCGCCACCGGGCGCTGCCCGGACGCGGTCCAGTGCGCGGACAGTGCTGGTCGCCCCTCGGGCGAAACAATCGTAAGCCGCCAGGCGCTGGAAAGTATATCCGCCCGACCGGAAGCGATGTTGAAAAATCACGCAGTTGATTTTTCAAGGTTGAGCGAAAGGGCGGAACGATTCACCACCGGAGAGATCATTCTCGAATGCATTGAGTTCTCCACAGTTCCGCTCCGGCTCCGACGAGCTTTGATCTAAGGGCTCATTCTCGCCGGAACAACCCTATGGATAACTCTGATCTTTCGGCATTCAGCAGAGGGGAGAAAGCAAAAACAATGTTATCCCATTCAGCAACAGAAACATAAATATGATTTTACTGTAAAAGTTTTGACAAAACCCTGAAATTGATAAGGAAACATGAATTATGAATAAAGTCAAGTTCGGAATTATCGGGACCGGAGCCGTGGCAGAAAAACATGCCGCGGCACTGGCTGAAGTTCCAAATGCAGAATTGATAATGGTTTACGATAATATTCCGGAACGTGCCCGGCAATTTGCCGCAAAATATCATTGTCACGCGGCAATGTCCTTTGATGAACTGCTGTTGTCGCCGGCGGACGCGGTCACTATCGCTACTCCCAGCGGACTTCACGCTGAAGTTGCCATTCCCGCGGCCTGTGCCGGGAAACATATTCTCTGCGAAAAACCGCTTGAAGTAACCCCGGATAAAGCCGATAAGCTTATCCGGGCCTGTGCAAGCTCTAAAGTCAAATTGTCGACGGTATTCCAGTCCCGTTTCAGCCGGGCGGTGAAGGCAATCAGGAAAGCGATCGACGCCGGGCGTTTCGGACAGCCGGTTCTGGCTTCGGCAAGTATTCGCTGGTACCGCACTCCCGAATACTATGCCGCTTCCGGCTGGCGGGGCACCTGGGCGCTTGACGGCGGCGGCGCACTGATGAATCAGGGAATCCACACGGTCGACCTGCTGCTTTATTTCAATGGCGATGTGGCGGAAGTCAACGGGTATGCGACGCGCCGGTTGCACCGGGGAATAGAAGTCGAGGACACCACGGTAGCGATGCTGAAATTCAGGAATGATTCATTGGGAACAATTGAAGCCAGTACCGCTTGCGCACCCGGATTTCCACGCCGGATCGAACTTTCCGGTACCCTTGGCAGTGTGACTTTGGAAGATGACCGGATTACCCGCTGGCAATTTCTTGACGAACAACCGGAAGACGGGGAAATCCGCCGTGACCATCTTGCCGGCGAAGGCCTTAACGGCGGTTCCGGCGATCCTGGCGCGATCAGCTGCGAGGGGCATCGCCGTCAGCTCCAGGAACTGACTGACGCCATCCTGAACGATACCGACTTATCCCTGTCCGGCACCGAAGGCAAACGGTCGGTGGAACTGATATGCACGATCTATGAATCGGCCCGTACCGGCGCTGCCGTCAGGTTTGCGGTTATCCCCAAAAGCTGGACCACTTAAATCGGTGTAAAATCAATGTGAATTCTACTGAGAAAGAAAATTTAAAACACTTAGCGGAAAATATTTATCTGCGATGGAACCCAACATGGGATAAAATACTCCATTCAAATCAAACCACACTTTCAACGCGGTCAACGTGTATTCCACGTTGCCGAAGCTTCGTATGATCTTTGTCCAATCCCTTGGGATTGGGCTGTAATAAAGGATTTGTTTCAATGTCCCTGAGCTTGTCGAGTACATCGGCGCCCAATCCGCCGAACCTGTGTTCCTGGACCTGATATATAAGCAATTGTTTTAACCATGGCTTTAAACAGTCGGGAGGAGCCGCATTGTATATCGTTCTCCATCTTTCAACCAGCCGGTCATCATCCAGCTGGCGAATGTAATTGATCTGGTTGTCCGCCATTTTCATTCCCGCCCCGGATTCTACGGGAAAAGTTGATCCTTGCGTTGTCTTGCTAAAAGACGTTGTTGTTTAGCCACTTACGCATTCTGAACAGCTGTGCGTCCGGCGCACTCAGAATCAAGTCAAGCTATGATCGCCGAAGTTTTGAGCTCGGCAAGTATAAAACGATGGTTCGCCTCCTGTACGGTGTTCATTTGAAAAAGCGTCACCCAAGCGGCTTAAAGTTGTAATTCTCTTATGACCAACAAAGATTCTCTTGACTTGAAACGCGAAACGTGGTAGCGTTTTGAAAATGGCGTCCGAATTGGAATTCATCATCCGTTATTCCGACAAGATTCGAGTGATGAAAGCAACAACGTTGTTCGAATTCCTGCCTTGCAAACCCGAGACGATTTCGCAAGAAATGTCAAGCAGAACTGCTTACCCGGGTTATATTATCGATAGGGAAGCAGAAAGGAGATGGCAAGGATGCGCAAATTGACCCGCGACGATTATGAAAACCTGTAGGCCGAACGCAGATGTTCGCGGTTCTGTTTATCCGTAAAAAGTGTCGATCCCCTAGTTCCAGAGATTGCATTCTCCGGTCCGGAGGATTATATTGACAACAGAAGTTCGCGCCTGATCAACATCTAATAGCAACTTTGCCGCATGCCTGAGCAAATGACGCATGAACTCCGTACGCAACAATGCTAACTTAAAGTTTTAGGCTATCCGCCCCAACAGGCCGGTTTTGGTTTATCGCCGACACGAATGGTTCGAAACGGGAAACGGATAAGTCGTACAAAAAATTGCCATGAAACCCATGGCAAAGGAGGTAGAGATGTATACAAAAGCCGCTTTTCCGGGGAAATATATTCAAGGTGCGGGTGCATTGAGTGAACTTCCAACGCTGATTGATCTGTTCGGCGGGCGCGGGCTCATCCTTGCCTCTCCCACCACTCACCATATAATTCTTCCGAAATCCGGACTTCCGGATTCGATCCCCGTCGAGAAGTTCAACGGCGAATGCTGCGAACGGGAATTGTCCAGGCTCGCCGCCATCGTTGAAGAAAAACATATAGGCGTGCTTGTGGGCATGGGCGGCGGGAAAACCATCGACACCGCGAAAATCGCAGCAGACCGGGCCAATATTCCCGTAATCATCGTTCCGACCATCGCCGCCACCGACGCCCCGTGCAGCGGCTGCGCCGTTTTGTATTCCGCCGAAGGCGTCTTCGAGTCGGTATATTACCAGAAATCCAATCCCGCAGTTGTGCTGGTGGATGTGGCCGTTATCGCGGCTGCTCCTGTGCGTTTTCTGGTCTCGGGCATGGGCGATGCGCTGGCAACGTGGTTCGAGGCGAAATCATGCGGCCGTACCCAATCGAAAAACGAGTGTGGCGGGCTTGGTACAATGACCAGCCTTCACCTTGCCGGATTGTGTTACAATACCCTGTTGAAATATGGCGCCGAGGCAAAAACCGCCTGCGAAAACAAGGTCGTCACCCCGGCGCTGGAACACATTGTGGAAGCGAATATTCTCCTCAGCGGTATAGGTTTTGAGAGTTCAGGACTGGCCGCCGCTCATTCGATTCATAACGGACTCACGGCTCTGGCGGAGACTCATAGGTTCTACCACGGAGAAAAAGTCGCATTCGGGGTTCTGGCCGGATTACAGCTAACCGGCGCACCGCCGGAAGAGATGCTGAAGGCATTGGCTTTCTGTGAAGAAGTTGGCTTGCCCACAACGTTGTCCGACCTCGGACTGGCGGAGTGTGATCACGCCCGGCTGATGACGGCGGCGGAAAAAGCCTGCGCCCCGACGGAAGGCATCCACCATGAAGCAGGCAAGATCACCCCGGAGAAAGTTCTGCATGCCATGATCGCCGCTGACGCCATAGGAAGAAGTCGAAAACCGGCCAATGGATATTCCCATTCGTGCAAATGATTTTCCCCGCGCCCGGCATATAATAAGTAAAAAACATGGGCGAAGTCATATCAATTGCCTGCGGGGCGGTCGCTCCTGACCGTTGCGCCGAACCCGTGCGTGTTCAAACGTGAGGGGAAGAGGGAACGTGTGGCAATGACAACGGCGTTCGCTCGGCCGCGCTCTCCTCCCCTGGCATAAGCCTCGACATTACCGCCCATGAGAGACAATTTCGCAAGGAATGTCAAGCAGAACCGCGTTTCCGGGTTATATTATCGATAGGAAGCAGAAAGGAGATGACAAGGATGCGCAAGTTAACCCGCGACGATTATGAAAACCGGATGCTGCGGCTGCAGCTCTACATTCAACGGCATCTGGATGGCGATCTGGAGTTGAAAAAGCTGGCGAAAATTGCCGCGTTTTCCCCTTACCACTGCCATCGGATATTTCGTTCGCTCGTGGGGGAATCGGTGCAGAATTACATCCGCCGCCTGCGTCTCGAAGCGGCCGAAACCAAACTGCTGCAATCCGATGTTGCGGTCACGGAAATTGCACGCGAAGCCGGATACGACAACCTGGAGTCGTTCATCCGCGCCTTCCGCAAGCGTTTCAAGATCGCTCCAGGACAATATCGGAAACAGCGGCGCGAACGGCCGTCCACCACCCGTCAACTGGTATTGCAAATTCAATGCAAAGGAACTTCAATCATGAAATTACAAGTAAAAATGGAAAATCTGCCGTCGATGAAAGTGGCGTTCGCCCGCCATATCGGTCCCTATCAGGATTGCTGCCGGGCCTGGGAAAAGCTCTGCGGCGATCCGGAGGTACAAAAACGAATCGGACCGAATACGCTGATTCTCGGCATCAGTTACGACGATCCGGGCGTGACGGACGCGGACAAACTCCGCTACGATGCCGCGGTCACGGTGAAGGCCGACGATGCCTTCACCCCCGGTCCCGGAATCGGGTTCCAGACCATCGCGGGCGGGCGTTACGCCGTAATCCGCCATGTCGGATCGTATTCCGGACTGGCGGAAGTTTACCGGCGGATATTCGGGGAATGGCTCCCCGACAGCGGACAACGGTTGCGCGACGCGCCGCCCTTGGAAATCTACCGCAACTGTCCGGACAGTTGCGGTAGATTTCCAAGGGC
>CALABZ010000131.1 GCA_937888615.1 uncultured Lentisphaeria bacterium
CGGCCGTAAACGTGCATTCGTGACATGCCGGGGGCGTGGTTGAATAGAGACTGTCGCTGTCGTTTTCTTCCTGCAACGCACGACCGGAAATTGCAACTGTGCCTTCCGGTAGGCCCGCGGCTTCAGTCAATGCAAATTCCTGTCCGGCTGGTATGACCAGTTGCGGGAGAACCTTGCCGTTATCGACACTTTCCAGTGCATAGACAAGTGGTCCCCGGGTAAGGGCGATTCGACCGGCGTTGGAGGTTATTTTACGATTCGAGTACTGGGGACGGACCGGCATTTCCAGGATCAGGCGGATTTCATCTCCGGAACGCCATTCACGGTCGAATGTCACATAGCCGTCGACCGCCCGTTCCCCGCATTCCATGCCGTTCAGCGTCAGGGTATACCGGCCGCACCAGCCTGGGATGTGGACGCTGAATTTGTACTTGCCGCCGTTTGTGAAACGGATGCGGATGTCGCCGTCATACGGATAGCCGCTGCTTACTTCGATGCCGTTCGGGAGCTGGGCGGCGGCGGGGATGTTGAGGCGGATCTCGTTGTCGGTTTCCGAACAGATGAATGATCCCAGTTGTGGCAGGAACCGGCAATAGCTGGTGGGGCAGCAGGAACAGAAAAACCATTCCTGCCGGGTCTTGTTGATGTGGTTGAAGACGAAACTGTTGTCATCGACTTCCAGTAAATTGGCATAGAAGAAATGTTCGCCGTCGAGACTGATCCCGCTGAGTGCGTTGTTGTAGAGAATCTGTTCCATGACATCCGCATAACGGCCCTCGCCGGTGGCGTTCAGCATACGTTGTGCGAACAGGGCCAGGCCAATGGCGGCACAGCTTTCCGCATAGGCAGAATCATTCGGCAGATTATAATCGACGGTAAACGCTTCGCCAATCTGGGTAGAACCGATACCCCCGGTTATGTACATACGTTTATTGATGATGCTGTTCCAAAGGTTCTCGCAGGCACGGAGGAGCTCCGCGTCATTGAATTCGGCGGCTACGTCGGCCATGCCGCTGTACAGGTAGACGGCCCGGACGGCGTGCCCGTCGGCATCAGTTTGTTCCCGCACGGGTTTGTGGGCTTGACGGTTTTTCAGGTCGTGTTCGCCGAGGACCTTTTGTTCCTGGGTAAAGTAGTTCGGGGTCTGGCCGCGCTCATTGACGAAATAGGCCGCCAGTTCGAAATATTTTCGTTCACCGGTTGCTTCGGCCAGTTTGCACAGGGCCAGTTCGAGCTCTTCGTGTCCGGGGTAACCATGCGTTTTGTTTGTTTCGTGGCCGAAAACGGTGGCGATATAGTCGGCATAGCGGCACATGCATTCGAGGAAATTCCGCCGTCCGGTGGTTTCGAAATGCGCCACCGCGGCTTCGATCAGGTGTCCGGCGCAATAAAGCTCGTGCCCGTTGAAAAGGTTCTTCCAGCGTTCTTCTTTGTGCTGGGTGCTGAAAACGATATTCAGGTAGCCGTCCGGCTGTTGGGCGGAAATAATCAGTTCGATGTATTCTTCGAGTTCCGCTTCCATTTTCGCATCGGGACGGAGCTGGAGAGCCAGCGCCATGCCTTCGAGCACTTTGGCCACGTCCGAGTCCCAGAAGATATGCGGCTTGTTCGGCATTCCCTCGCGCCATTCCAGTTTGAACGCCTCAAAGCGTCCGGTGTCATGGCATTTTCGGATACAGGCCGGAATAGTTCGGCGGATGGCGGTATCGATGCGCGGAGCGAACACCGGATCGTGCAATTCGACGCCGGTAATTCGGGCCGGACGGTATTTTCTCATCGGAAGTCCTCCTTTTTGGTTTAAAAATAATATATCACGCTTGCATTTGCGCGTCAAAACGACTAATCTATAGAAAAAGAGGACAAAACCGACTTTGGATATCAAAGCGCTCAATGGCGGACATTTTATTTCGCGCGGACGGGGACGGCATCCGGAACGGGTGATCGACACCTGGGAGATTATTGTCGTCAGCTCCGGTGTACTCGGCATTTCCGAGGACGAACGGAGATTTGAGGTAAAAGAAGGCGAATACCTGCTGTTGTATCCGGGGCGGCGGCACGGTGGAACGCTGGATTACTGTAAGGGGCTGTCGTTTTTCTGGTTGCATTTTCAGGCCGGGAATGCAGAAAAATGGATCAGGACTTTTCCGCAGTACGGGGCCTTGCTGAACCGTGAAAAAGTCATTGAATTGTGCCGTCTTTTTCTGAACAACCAGGATGAACCCGGCGCGCCATCGGAAAACGCCGACCTGTTGTTGCGCCTGGTCCTGAATGAATGTGCGCGGGAAGGGGAGGGGGAGACGGCCTGCCCGCGCATGGCCGAACAGGCGCGCCAATGGATTGTACGCCGTTGCATCGAGCCGGAATTTTCCGCCGGGGAGCTTGCCCGTGAACTGGGTTGCAACCGCGACTACCTGAACAGGATTTACCGGCGGGCTTTTCAGCAGACGGTCAGTGCCGCCATTAACCAGGCCCGCATGAATTATTCCAGGAACCTGTTGTTGAACAGTACATTAAGCATCAAGGAGATTTCCCTGGCCTCGGGTTATAATGACGAAACGTATTTCCGGCGTTGTTTCCGGCGGCGCTTCGGTACGGTTCCGCACAAGTACCGCGAACGGCACTTGCGGGAACACATCAACAGTTGAACCACCATTACCAGGCGAAGAACGCATAACCGCTGGTCGGGTCCACGTATTTTGTTTTGTCCATGGCGTTCCATTCCTTCCAGTTGACATGGCCGGCGGCGGCGAGGATATTTCCGCCTTCCGGGATCGGCCCGCCGTGATTCAGGTAAATGAAGTTCGTTGAACCGCTTCTCAGCAGCAGGTCGGCCATCAGGACGCTGTCCGGGGTGGCCAAGTGGATTTTAGTGGGCAGCAGGCTTTTGCCGTCGGAGTCTTTCGGCACGGCGGAGAGGGGAAGATTCAGGTTGGCAAACATGGCGTAACCGGATCTAGTCCCTTTGTAGGAACCAAGCGAAAGCGACCAGTTGTCGTCTGTGTTGTATTGCGGTTTGGAGGGGCAATAGAATATCGGACGCGACATGCCGTAGTTTTCTTCGAGTGTCGTTGCGATCGGGTTGCCGCCGGACCCTTGCCGAATCCAGAGATAAGGCCATACGCCGTTGAATACCACCTGATTGCCCCCGGTACCGCCGGCGGGAAACCAATCATCGTTGTCATTGGCATACATCGACAGGCAGCTTCCCCATTGCTTGAGGTTATTGACGCAGCCCGCACGTTTGGCTTTTTCGCGTGCCGCACTGAGGGCCGGCAGCAGCATTCCTGCCAATATAGCAATAATAGCTATAACTATAAGAAGTTCAATGAGTGTGAAATTCCCTACTGTCTTTTTTTCCATGTTGCTTTTTCCTTATGTTTGGTTAAAAAGTTAAGAATATGAGAATTCGGCTCATATTCGATATGATTGTCCGGTCGCGGACACATTTGTCAAATAATCAACAATAAAATATTATCATATTGGCAGTGAATTTTCAACTTTTTTTCAAAAAAACGATGGAATCGAAGACCGCAAAATCCCAGGAAGCAGGCCGAAATTAGAAAGTGGAAATTTTCTTCTTTCGATTGTTTTGCTGATGAATAAGTGAGGATATATGATGATGTAATTTGAAAATTTTAGTAGTATATGTTAATTTTATACGAATTTTAATTGCTTTGTCCGGGTGGCACCGATAAGGATTTATGATGAGTTTTGACAGGCGTTTGCGACTGCCTGTTGAAAGATGATTTCATGAAAAATCAAAATGGAACAGATTTCTTATTTCTGTGTCGTAATTATTGTTGCTTTGTGAAAAAATAACATATTGGCCGATATCGTAGAATGAAAAATGCGGTGTCGGCACGTTGCCGGCTGCTCACGGCAACGTGCAAAATTCTGATATCTTGCCCCTTGGGGGAAGACTTTATCCAGCGTAAATACGGAGCAGTCCGGCGCTGTTCTTCGGCAGATCGACTTCAACGGCCTGGGCACGACGGCGCACCGGGAGTTCTTTCCCTTGATATTCCGCCTTATACGGGCCGTCCGGCAGGGTCGCCAGCACGGTCGTGACCCCGTCCGCGCTTCCGCCGATTTCAAGTTCGGCTTCGACGCCTGAACAGTGGAAACTGCATGATTTCTGCCAGACGTCATAGCCGGTCGTCAGGCGTTCGCTGCCGTAATAGGCCTGAAACCAGCAGAGCACCGGCGTGGACAGGCCGGAAAAATGATGCCAGCCGGAGCCCCGCGCTGAACTGATGCTGAATTGTTCATAACAGGCATAGGATGCCTTGGTTTCGCGTTCCCACAACTTGATGGCGGTGTCGGCAATGCGCCAGGCAAAATCGGACTGACCGTCATTCAACGCGGCTTTCCAGAAAAACCATTGATGCGGCATCCACACCGCACCGTTCCAGTAACCGTCGTCGCGGTAATATGGAGCCGAACGGTCCACTGTCGAAATGCCGGACGGTGTCCAGCAATGTTCAGGAGAACGGAGTTTGTCCCAGAGGATTTGACGTTGTTCGGCGGTGACGGCGTCGGCGATCAGAGGGGTGGCGCCGTCCAGTCCCATATTATAGTTTTCGCCGCTTTCGCAACGGAAAATGCCGCTCGGATTGCCGTCTGCATCATGGACCACATAACTGAAATAGCCGCATTCGGAGTCCCACGAATAGTTCTGGAGCGTCTCGGTGAAGTATTTTATGTCCTGGCGGTAATCGTCAGTCAGGCCGAGTTCGCGGGAGACATTCTGCAGGATTCTGGCGCAACGGATGATCATGGCGGTGCTGATTGTCGGAACGATGTTCTTTTGACCGCTCTGGCGGACTTTCCATTGCGGCGGATAGTCGTCCCAGCCGCCGGAATTGTAGAAATAGTCCCAGGTGCAGATCATGCCCGCGTTGCTGCTGCGGCGGGTCCATGAGAGCGGATTGTGTCCGGCGAGAAAATCATAATATTGTTTCAGGCGCGGATAGAAAAACGCCAGCATATCGCGGTCGTGGGTGCGGTTCCAGAGCTCCAGGTACAGATAGAACTGGACGGGGACGGGGGAGCCGTGGTGAATAAACGCATTTTCCTGGTCACCGCGTTCGGTCAGGTAGGCGTTCAGGTTTTCGACGGCGCGTTTGATGCTGAGTTCGAGCAGTCCCAGCCCGATAAACCCCGAGTCCCAGGTGTAAAGGCAGTTCCAGCGCC
>CALABZ010000132.1 GCA_937888615.1 uncultured Lentisphaeria bacterium
GCTCCAGGACGAGCGCGACTACGAGGAACTCAACTACTACATCCTCGGCATGATGTTGAAATAAAAGGTGAGTAAAATGAAAGATTTCGAGTTGCAGGAGGCGCGGGGACCGGATTTCCCGCAGGGGCTCCTGAAGTTCGAATATGACAACGGCATCCGCGACTGGGGGTATATTTACCCCCGGTCGCGTTGCGGTGTCGGGGTGGTGGTGCTTCACGGGCACGGCAGCCACGGCGATCAGTTGTTTGTACGGCAGGATATTCGGCACTGGATGGACCGTATGCTGGAGCTGGAGGTCGGTTTCATGACCCCGAACTTGCGGGACAACGCCTGGATGTCTCCCGAGGCGGCGGCCGACTTGAAAGAACTGATTTTATGGGCGAAAAAGGAATACGGATGGGAAAAAATCATTCTGGCGTCCGGTTCGATGGGCGGCACCGGCAACTTGATTTTCGCCATTCTCTACCCGGAACTGGTTGACGCGGTGGTGGCGCTGGGTGCGGCCACCGACCTGCCGCGCTATGTCGAATGGCTGGCTCAACAGGAACTGCCGGTTTGCGGTGAAATCCGCGAGGCTATTTTGAATTCCTATCATCATGACCCGGAAACGCTGGCCGCGCACAGCGTGGGATGTCACACCGGTCGTTTGACCATGCCCGTGTGGTACGCACATGGGGAAAGCGACCGTCTGATGACGATAAACGAGGCGCGCGCACTGGCCGCGAAACTGGCGGACCGGGCGGATTTTCATTTTCACGAGATTCCCGGCGGCAGTCACGATTCTCCGCTGGGGTTGTTCGGCAAATATCTGGAACAGGCATACAAGACCATTTTATAATCGAGGATTGTCACCATGAATTATTTCGCATTGAACGCCATGATCGGGCGGGGAGCCTACGCCGTGCCGGAGTTTCCCACCCCGGAATCGCTGATCGAACATCTGGATTATCTGGGGATCGACCGGACGCTGGTTTATTCGGTGAAGGCGCGCGACTTTTCCCCCGTCGTCGGCAACCGGGAACTGTTGGAAGACATTGCGCCGTACCGGGAACGATTGATTCCGTCGTTCGTCCTGACCCCGGCGGATTTTTTCGGGGATGGGATGATCGCCTATTACAAAAAAATGTTGGCGTCGGGTGAGGTGCGGGCGTTCCGGCTTTGCCCGGATTATTCACGTTTTCCGGTGCGGCAGATCGAACGGGTGCTGGCGGAGTTGGCCGCTTACGAACCGCTGGTGTTGATGGATTCCGGTTTTGGCACCAGCGAAATGGATCTGCGCGACTTCGAATACCTCGCCGGCAAATACCGTCAGGTCAAATTCATTATCTGCCAGAAAATGTGGGGTGGATTCGGATCGGTGCTGGACTTGATGTGGCGTTGTCCGAACGTCTATCTCGACACCTCGTGGCTGCATATGCGCGATACCATCGAGCTGGTCCGCGATGAATTCGGGATCGGACGGCTGTTGTTCGGGATCGGTTTCAAATCGCATTACGGTGCGGCGATCGGGACGCTGGGGCATGCGAATATCACCCCGGACGAACGCGAAGCCATCGCCCACGGCAACCTCGAACGGCTCCTCGGCATGGAACCGCTGACGAAGAAGCTGGCGGTCGAACCGCCGCTGCTCGACGAAAAACCGTTGTGGAAGAAATTCCGCGATGGCGGCAAGCTCGACGAGCTTGAAGTTTATGATGTTCACGGTCATTCCGGACTGCATACGCGCGGTTGGTTCCTGCGTGACGGCGACCCGAAAGCTTATCTCGAAACACTGGCGCGGCACATGGACGGCAACGGCGTCGATACGCTGTTCCTCTCCGGCGAAGAGGCGTTGTTCGGCGATGTGCTGCCGGGCAACCGCAAGCTGGAAGAATATGCGAAGTCGTATCCGGGACGTTTTCGCGGATATTTCGTTTACAATCCGTTGTATAAGGACGAGCTTTCGGCCGCGGTTCTGGACGACTTTTTCAGCCGCGGATTCTGGGCGGGATTCAAACTGCTGCCGAGTTACTGGCATATCCGGATTACCGACCCTGCTTTCAATCCGGTATGGGAATACGCCGAAAAGCATTGCCTGCCGGTGCTGATCCACACCTGGAATGATTCATGGAATTCACCGTCCATGTTCCGCGATATCGTGAAAAAATACCCGAATGTGTCGTTCCTGCTCGGCCATTCCGGTGGCGGTACGCCGGGCCGTCTGGAATCCGAAGAACTGGCGGCGGAAAACCCGAATGTGTATCTGGAGTTCTGCGGCACGTTTTGTTCGGACCGCTCAATGGCGAAGGCGTTTGAATTGCTCGGACCGGGACGAATCATGTTCGGTTCGGACACCGGCGCCCATAACGAATCCTATGAACTGTCGGGATTGTTGTCGCTGCCCTTGCCGGACCGCGAACTGATTCCAGCCCTGCATGATAATATGGCCAAAATTTTGGAGAAACGCAAATGACTGTCAAAGTGAATATTCTTTTCGGGGATGTGGGAACATCCGGCAGGATCGAGGTAAAATACGGCAAGCTGATCTCGCCTGCGAAGTTCTCCGGAGCTTCGGTTGCGTTGGAGGTCGGCGATGTCAACCTGAAGCCCGGCGCCAAGCCGACAATCGTAACAGTGCTGACGACGGGAACGGACTCGTTTTCATTCAACCTCCGCGACGTGTCGAGCGAGTATCCGATCTATATTCCGGAATACCGGGTGGCGGTGGTGCCGGGTGATGATGGGCGTTCTTATGAAGAGGTCGCCCGTGATATTGCCTTGAAAGGGCTGGTGTCGGACTACGACCGGATGCACAATGAGCCGGAGGAAAGTTACGAAAACGCCTGCAAATACGACCGTGACAAATATTCGCCGGTCTGGCTGGGTGTGGGGGATGATATCCGGATGTTCGTGGTGTCGCCGCAGCAGGTTTTCGGCCCGGGATGCGGTTACGATTTCCAATACTGGGGTCGGATCAGGCCGCGCTATCATTCTTTTTTGAGAGATGCATTGCCTGAAAAAGGGTATTCGCCGTATGAGATTCACTTCGAAGTCGGGCCGGGGGCGCATTGCCGTCCACAGGTTGAACACCGGCTGGACCAGGGCGTATTGCCGATCCTGCATTCGGTCCAGAACGAACAGGATATTCAATACAATGTGACCGCGTTCGCCACGCTGGAGAACGGTCCGCTGGGTGCGGGACGGGTCCGCGGCACCGATTGGCGGGTTGCTTACGCGAAGAGCGGCATCAACATGTTGACCAAAGACGATCTCGCCGGGATGAAGGAATTGATCGAGGCGGAAACGACCGGGCGCGAAGAGGAGGTCGTCTGCGTAATCCGCGTGGAAGCGGTGAACGTGACAAAAGTGCCGGCTTACGCATGGTTCAAAGCCGCGCATGCCGTTCAAATCGAACGGGAACCGATCGGAGAAATTTCCTGGGCGGACGGTTACAGCCGCCTTGGCAAAGACGTGTTGGCGGTCAACCGGATGAACGGCAAGCCGATGACGGACGAGGAAATGGCGGTATTGGTGAATCCGGGTGAAAAAGTGGTGTTCGAAATGTTGATCCCGCACCAGCCGTTGACGAAAAAGCGTGCGGACAAGCTGGCCCGCCTTGACTACCAGGCCCACCTTGATGCCTGCCGCGAGTTCTGGCTTGCCAAATTGGAAAAAGCCGCGAAAATCAGCGTCCCCGAAAACGCCATCGACGAACGCATTCGCGCCGGGCTCCTGCACTTGGAATTGATGACGATCGGCATGGCCGCCACCGGGCCGCTTCTGCCTACCATCGGCTGGTATGCTCCGATCGGCACCGAAAGCGCGCCGATCATTCAGTATTTCGACTCGGTCGGGTTGGGTGAAATGGCCGGGCGCTGTGTCGATTTTTTCCTCGAGCGTCAGCGCGAGGATGGGTTTATCCAGAATTTCAACAATTATGAGAGCGAAACCGGTCCGCTGCTCTGGACCGCCGCCGAGCATTTTCGCTATACCGGCGACCTGGAGTGGCTGAAAAAAGCCGCGCCGAGGCTGAAAAAAGCCTGCGATTACCTGTTGGGCTGGCGCGAACGCAACAAGAAAAAGGAATACCGCAAGCTTGGCTTTTACGGGCTGATCGACGGCAAAGTGGCGGACCCGGACGATTTTTATCATTCGTTTTTCCTGAATGCCGGTACTTACAGCGGTCTGTCCGGCATGGCGGAGGTGTTGGCGCATGTGGATCCCGGCTACGCGAAAAAACTGGCGGATGAAGTGAACCTTTACCGTCAGGATATCATTAATGCGATTGAATATGTGTCCGCCCGTGCGCCGGTGGTTCCGGTGGGGGATGGAAGCTGGGGGCCGCTGCTGCCGCCGTGGGTGGAATACACCGGCGGGATTTCGCTCTACGCGGACGGTGGAAACTGGTTTTCGCACGGATCGTTCGCGTCGCGCAGTTCGCTGACGGGGCCGTTGTACCTGGCGCTGACCGATATTTACCCGATGGACGGCAAGGTCATGGACATGATACTGAAGACCAACCAGCATCCCGTGACCCGCGAGGGCGCCGCCCTCAGCCAGCCGTATTACTGCCGCCATGACATCGCCCATATCCGGCGCGGCGACGTGAAATTGTTCCTGAAACTTTTTTATAACCAGATGGCCGGTCTGCAGGACCGCCATACCTACGGTTTCTGGGAACATTATTACAACGCCAGTGAATACAAAACGCACGAGGAAGCCTGGTTCCTGATGCAGGTGCGCTGGATGCTGTATCTGGAAGAGGGCGGAACGCTCGAACTCTTCAAGGCGGTCCCGCGCCGTTGGCTGGAGCCCGGTCAGACGATTTCGCTGAAGGGCGTGCGGACTCATTTCGGCGCGTTGAACGCCGAAGTACGGGCCGATGAGGAACGCATCGAGTGTGCTTATGCGCTGAAAGGCAAGGCGGACCGGATCGTCATCCGGCTGCCGCATCCGCAGGGACTGCGGCCCCGGAAGTGCACCGGCGGCGTTTATGATCCCGAAACCGAAAGCGTTACCGTGAATAAGTCGAAAGGGACGGTGTCTCTGGTCTTTTGAGGATCAGAGCATTAATGAGCGTTCGTTGCAGATGAAGTGCGGCGGGAAGATTTGCCGGAGAACGGTCCGGCGCCCGCCCTGCGCGGCGTCGGCTAGATATAGAACCGCGTCCCGGCACATATTGTGGAGCGGCATATCGACGCAGGTAACGGGGTAACGCTCGAAGAGTTCCGAATAACGGATATCATCGAAGCAGACGAGATAAGGATATTTTTCGGTAACAGCGGCGGCAAGTTCGACCGCGGCTGTTACCGGATAGAAATAAAACTCGCTGGTAATAAAGAGGACTTCGAGCTTTTCCCGGATGATTGTGTCCGCGATGGCTTTGACCTCGAAACTGCGCTCCTGTGAAAACCGTGGTATCCAATTTTCGTTTATCGGGAGATTACTCTCTTCAAATGCCCTGCGGTATCCGGTTTCCCGTTGGTACATGGCGTAGTGGTTTGGCTCGGAGGAGCCGCCGACCAGCCCGATGCGGGAGTACCCGCCGCGGATGATCCGGCTGACGATCCGGCAGGCGGTCGCTTCGTAATCCACCGCCACGAAGGAGAGATCGTCTTGCGGCGGAATCCGGTTGAACAGGATGACCGGCATCCGGCGCGCGAGTTCCTGCGCCGTGGGGTAAGACGCCGGGGTGAGTTGGGTGAAAATCGCGGCGTCGATGCCATTGCCGTCAAATAACTCCTGCCGGGACAGGATTTTCAAGTGGTGATTGTGTTCGAGACAGGCGTTGCGGGTTTCCGCCAGAATTTTGCCGCTGTAGTTATGCATGTTGTTCAAATTGATGTCGATGCCGATATTGAGCGGCCCGGTGGCGGCGCTGTCCGATGGGCGGAACGGGCCGGAGAAAGTGCCGAGTCCCGCCTTGCGGTGAATCCGTTGTTCTTCCTCAAGCATGGCCAGGGCTTTGCGGACGGTGGTACGGCTGATGGAGAGGGTTCTGCATAGTTTGTTTTCGGAGGGAAGCATGGTGCCGGGCGGATAAGACCCGCTTCCGAGCATTTCCGCCAACTTGCGGTATATCTGTTTATATTCGGTTTTTCTCATGGCTTCCGTAATTTTCCTTTTCCTGTGAATGCGCGGCATTTTGACAATATTAATATATCGTTTTTTGAAAAAATACAAGTCTATCTTTAAAAAATACAAGTTTATCTTGTTTTTTTATTGTCTCCTGCCTTGTTTATTAT